>JBEVXV010000480.1:0-3217 GCA_040505915.1 Sedimenticola sp.
GGGGCACCACGCCTACTGATCCCATGGAACAGAAATATTGTGTCGAGTCAGTATAAATTATAGGTCATCACCTACTCGACAACCGGTGCACCACCCTCTGCAATCTGGCGTAATTTACTCACCAGAATATTCCAGTCGGTTCGGCGATTGAAGCCCATGATATCAATTCGTGGGATACCCCCACCCTTGACGAGATAATAGCCCTGCTCGGCAGACTCCACACCACTCATTTCACAGACACCGTTATTGAGGGTACAGCGCACGCCTAGTCGATCATAGCCAAACTCATCAAAGAAACGCATAAAACTACGTGACAATGCGCCAGACACACCGGAACCACCGAGATTAGAGATACTGTCCACCGCTTTTTGACTGATACGGTGTCGGCTCTCATCTTCTTCCGGGGTGGCCAGCCAGGCATCGAAAGCGACCGGCTGCCAATCCTCAAGCCTTAGTCCATTCACTTCACCCTCTATCCTGCCGGTTATCTTACCAAAAGAGAAGGTGCCGGTAAGGGTCTCCAGATCAAGACTATTGAGCCCGATATCTGCATTGAAAGCGGGGAGAGCACCAAACAGATCATCGAGTACCAGATTACGAATCAGCACACTGCCCCCGAAAACCTTGACCAGCGCCATACCATCGACAGTGATCACCCCCGATGAGTAGGAGATACCGGGAATCATGCCGGAGAGTTGCCCGGCAAGCACCGGCCAACCCATGGCGTGGCTGAACTTCTCCATCGACACCGGCGTGAGGTATCCCTGAAAATGGACCTGGGGTCCTTCATCACTCCGTTCAAAGTCAAAACTCTCGACACGCAACGATCCATCCAAGACAGGTACAGTAACCGGCTGTTTGAGTCTCATTTTTTGGCCATACAGTGCCAAGTCAAACGCCGCCGCACCAAGATCGATACCGCCAAAGAGGTGGCCTCCTTGCCACGAAAGAGTGCTCGCTTTGGCAGCTTCTGCTTCACTCCAATTGATCTCCCCATTCACTCCGTAGAGAGCAAACAGTGCGCTCTGCTCAATAAAAATATCCTTGAGATTGATAGCCGCTTCGACACCCTTTCCCTGCTTGATACTGATCACCCCCGCCAGCTTTCCGGCAAGCTCCAGCTCAGCAAAAAGCGGGCCTGCCAGCACTGGCTCCAGATAGGAGCTCAAGAGGGTAGCCACCTCAGCCTCATCAGCTACCACCTCCAGATGGAGAATTTTGCCCCCATCACCCAGGGAAAACGCCCCATCACCGTGAAAACTTAACGTATCAGGATGGCTAAAGGCAAAGCGCGGCAGACTCAGCAACCCCTTCTCGGCTGAGTAGAGAAATTCAGAGTGCAGGGAGATCTGTTTTCCGTCAGGTGATATGAAAAAGAACGGCGTCAAGACGGCCCCCTTTTCCAGCAACAGCGACTGCTCACCGAGCCATGAACTGCTCCTGTTGGTGAAAGAACCGCTCCAACTACCCGCCAACTCCTCCCCAATGTAGCTCTCATCCGGGGAAGAGAAACCGAAACGATTAATGCGCCCTTTCCACTCCCCTTTTAGCACTTCCCCCTGCTGACCAGAGAGCCTGACATCGAGATCAACAGCACCGCTGACACCGTACTCACTCTCTAATGCCTTGATGGCAGCAATCTCTTTCGCCGCTATCGAGAGGTCTAACGCTTTAGTGTCGAGATGAATTTGCCAATGCCCCTTTTTATAGGTGAGTTGCGCTCGGCTCTCTCCACCAAAAACAGCCGTTTTAGTGATTGCGACATCAATCTGTTGCTGTTTTTTTCTCCAGCTAAAACGGAGTGGAATAAACGGCTGGGTAAGTGCCGGATGCTGCAGCTTGAGACGCCCCTTTTGACAATCGACCTGTTGATCCGTCAACCGCCCTTTGCGGCACTCGAATGAGAGGGACTTCAGTGGAGATGAAAGTGAGGGGTGGGTTAACGCCGTAGCTGAAAGGTGAAACTGATCACTCTTATCACCCAGAAACAGCTCAACCTTGACCCCTTCTGCAACCCAATCCTCCAGAGCGATTCGGCCAAGAGTAAATTTGAGACTCCCCCCCCCTTCATCGGCATGAAGTAACAGCAGCGGTGAGAAAATCACCACCGCAAGGAGCAAAAGAACTCTATTCCGAAGGGTAGACACCGGTAGAGAGATAGCGGTCACCGCGATCACATATAATGGCAACAATCACTGCATCAGTCAGCTCTTCAGAGAGCCGCAAAGCCGCCGCGACAGCGCCACCTGATGAGATGCCGGCAAAGATGCCCTCTTCTGCCGCCAAGCGGCGCGTGGTCTCCTCCGCTTCATCTTGTGAAACATCCATCTCCCTATCGAGCCGGGAAGGATCAAATATAGCCGGAAGGTAGGCCTCAGGCCAACGTCTGATGCCGGGGATTGAGGCCCCTTCGGCAGGCTGTACACCAATCACCTGGACCCGGGGGTTCTGCTCCTTGAGGTAGCGGGAGGTTCCCATAATAGTACCGGTAGTCCCCATAGCGCTGACAAAATGAGTGACCCTTCCCGCAGTGTCCCGCCAGATCTCCGGCCCAGTAGTTTGATAGTGGGCGCCTGGGTTATCCGGGTTTGAAAATTGATCCAGCACCTTACCCTTGCCCTCCCGCTCCATTTTATCAGCCAGATCCCTGGCACCCTCCATCCCCTCCTCTGCAGTGACGAGGATCAGCTGTGCACCATAGGCCCTCATTGAAGCACGGCGCTCTACGCTGAGGTTATCCGGCATAATCAGGGTCATCCCATACCCTTTGATCGCCGCCACCATCGCCAAAGCGATGCCGGTGTTGCCACTGGTTGCCTCTATTAGTGTATCCCCCGGAGCGATAACACCGCGCGCCTCCGCCTGCTGTATCATGGCGAGGGCGGGCCGGTCCTTAACCGAACCCGCAGGGTTGTTTCCCTCCAGTTTAACCAGAAGTGTATTACGGCTATTGCCTGGCAGACGCTGCAGGCGAACCAAGGGAGTAGTGCCGACAAAATCTTCGATCGTGGAAAAGTTCATAGATGAAAGTTTACTTTAAGATATCACTGCTGTCCCGTTAACTCCCTCTCCCCTTTGGGGAGAGGGTTGGGGTAAGGGGAATCAATAGATAAGTCGTTGATTTAATTCACCCTCACCCTGGCCCTCTCCCTCATAGGGAGAGGGCATATTCTATTGCAGTATGTCATGTTGCTGTTGATATATGCGCCCTAAAAAA
>JBEVXV010000481.1:0-2478 GCA_040505915.1 Sedimenticola sp.
AGATCAGGATGATCGAGAAAAAGCAAGAGGCCGCCATCTCTCTGCTTAAGCAAGGATACAGTAAGAGTGGTGACCTATCACTGGGGCTTGACTTGGCTTCCATACTGGAGCGTATCGGGCGCATGGAAGAGGCTATTGCTCAGTACCGGGATCTGCTGCAACGCAAGCCTGGAAACCCGGTAGCGTCTAATAACCTGGCGATGATATTGGTTCGTGGTAAGCCTGACCAGGTAGCGCTTGACCAGGCTTTGAAACTGGTAGACGGGTTTGAGATATCAGATAACGCTGTTTTATTGGATACACTCGGTTGGATCTACTATGTGCGTGGTGATCTGGACAAAGCAGTTTCTGTACTGGAAAGGGCTGAGCGTGGAGAGACAAAGCTACCGGAGATCAGTTATCACTTGGGCATGGCATACTTTAAAACGGAGCGTGTTGAAGAGGCAAAACGGAAGCTTAGGAAGGCGGTTGCGTCTGGCGCTCAGTTTGAGGGGGTGGAAGAGGCCAAGGAGGTTTTGGAACGTATTAAGGGTGATGGGGATAGCACTTAAGGTGTTAGGGACAGAGGAATAGGTACATGGTTGAAGGGCAGATTGCCAATAAACAGCTATTGACGAGAAGGGACTCTGTCTTTTCCAGTATCCAATCCTCTTTGGATGGTGCTTATGTTATCGGCTTGCTCTATTATCTTGCTGTTTATAACGAAGGTGCATTATCTTTCCGGCACCTGTTTTTCTTCCTGCTGTTGTTAGGTGCGATGGGGCTCTCCTATGACAGGTATGGGATCTACCGTAAACAGCAGTACAGCATTACCAATCAGGCCATTGCATTGGGTCAGGCGTGGTCTGTTGCTTTTGGGGTTCTGCTGGTCATAGGCTATTTCTTAGAAACTTTGGAAATATTTCCGCGTCAGGCGCTCATTATTACCTATTTCGCTGGTTACTTTGGTCAGTTTCTACTGCACATTCTGTTATACCGTTTTCAACGCAAGGTCAAAGAGAACCAGGATAAGAACAATGCATTGATTATCGGTGAGGGGATGGTTGCCAGGTACCTCTACGACAAGATCAATGGTAACCCCTGGATTAATGAGAAAGTTATTGGTCGTATCTCCCTGAACTCTGAGGAATCAGATAATACCAAAACGGTGGCCCAGGGCAAGGGAGAAGATATAGGAGAAGGTATTAAAGTATTGGGTGATCTGAATAATGTGACAGGCATTGTCAAAGAGCATCAAATACATACAGTTTATATTGTTACCCCCCTTGACGCCTCACCATTAATCGCACCTATCTATTACGAACTACTGGATCGTAATGTCGATATTCATTGGGTACCCAATATATTTGCTCTGAAGCTGATTAACCATAGTGTGAAAGAGATTTCAGGGATCCCCTTGATCACTCTCTCAGAAACACCACTACTGGGTTCGAGTCTTTTGATGAAGACAGTGCTGGATAGGGTGTTGGCACTAATTGCATTTATAGTCGTTTCTCCTATTTTTTTGGCAACAGCGGTGGCGATAAAAGCAGGCTCACCCGGGCCGGTGTTTTTTAGGCAGCAGCGCACAGGCTGGAATGGTGAGGTGTTCAGTATTTACAAGTTTCGGAGTATGCGAGTCCATAAAGAGGACTCAGACGTGATCACTCAGGCAACACGAAAGGACCCCCGGATTACTCCGGTGGGTAGGTTTATTCGCCGAACCAGTATTGATGAGCTACCGCAGCTTCTGAACGTTCTCAATGGAACCATGTCCATGGTTGGGCCACGTCCTCATGCCGTCAGTCACGATAATGAATATTCAAAGAGAATATCATCCTATATGGCCAGACACCGTATCAAGCCAGGCATTACCGGCCTCGCTCAGGTGAGAGGGTACAGGGGGGAGACGAATGAACTTGATCTCATGGTGAAGCGGGTTGAGAGTGATATTGAGTATATAGATAACTGGTCCGTATGGTTGGATCTGTCAGTTTTGGCCAGGACAGTGTTTGTGGTGATTGGTAAGGATGTGTATTGAGTTAGGATTGAGAAGATTATTATGGGAAATAAGAAAGTTGCATTGATTACGGGTATTACAGGCCAGGATGGCGCTTATCTGGCTGAGTTTCTGTTGGATAAGGGGTACGAGGTACACGGTATTAAACGCCGGGCATCTTCATTTAATACGGATCGTATTGATCACCTCTATCAGGATCCACATGAGAGTGAGTGCAGGTTTGTCCTTCACTATGGTGATCTGACAGATTCGACAAATCTGATTCGTATCATTCAGCAGATTGGGCCGGATGAGATCTATAACCTAGGGGCGCAGAGCCATGTGGCTGTCTCTTTTGAGAGCCCTGAATATACTGCCGACAGTGTTGGACTGGGGGCTCTGCGCATCCTTGAGGCGATTCGCATAACCGGGCTGGAGAAGAAGACCCGATTTTATCAGGCATCAACATCTGAGTTGTACGGTGAGGTACAGGAGATCCC
>JBEVXV010000482.1:0-3160 GCA_040505915.1 Sedimenticola sp.
TTTATCTACCCGCTAAAACGAAAAATATTTTTCAGTTAGGCTGGGAATGCATGGAAACATTGGGGTTGTGATGATGTGCGTCAGGGCTGAACTCCCACTCGCTCTCCATCTGATAGGCCCAGATAATCACCAGCAGATAAACCATGATGGCAGCCACAATCCACTTTCGTGGCCCCTGCCGCTCACCGAGATAGCCGAATAGCAGCGCAGCTGGAAAACCGACAAACTGAGTAATCAACAGCGCCAAAATAAGACTATTAGAGGCAAACCCAAGGGCAAGGCCGTAATCCACCGCCATCCTCACAATCGTATCGACACCGTCGATATAGAGCCAGTAGGCAAGCAAGAAGAGAAAAACCTGGCGCATCGCCCTTAGCTCTCTCAAGGTAGTACGGAGTTGAGAAATACCACCACGCAAATTATCGCGCCAGCAGGTAGAGGGTGTGGTTGTCTCATCGACAAATAGCAGCAAGGGTATGGAGAAGAGCGCCCACCAGAGCGCCACCAAAATAAATGAGAGACGAACAGCAGCAGCCGCATCAGCCAGACCGAACAGATCAGGGTAGAGCGTCATCAGCACATTGAGCGCAAACAGCAAACCGCCACCGAGATAACCAAACGCAAAACCGAGGGCCGATACATGATCAAACTCAGAATCCTTCGCCACATTCAGCAGCAGCGCATCGTAAAAGATATTTCCACCGGAGAAACCGACCACCGCCATGCCATAAAGCGCCAGCGCCATCACCCAGCCCCCCTGCTCCACCAGGTAGAGTGAGCCGGTCATCACTATACCCATTAGGGCAAAATAGAGTAGAAAGCGTTTGCGACTTCCGCCACGGTCCGCAATCGCCCCCAGCAGAGGCGCAAAACAGACCACCAGTATACTTGCGCACGCATTGACACTACCCAGCATAAAAGTGCTGGTTGAACTATCCAGGCCCTCCGCCCAGTACTGTTTAAAGAAGAGGGGAAAGAAACCCGCCATCACGGTCGTGGCAAAGGCAGAGTTGGCCCAGTCATAACAGGCCCAGGAGAGTATCGGCGAGCGTTTCCAGGCAGCCTCTTTCATGACTTGCTGAGCGATCCCTTAAGGATGTCCTCGGTCACAGACAGCCTGCAGCTCTCTACAGGCGACATCAAACGCATCCATGATCTCTTTGTAACTGCTGGAAACTGCCTGCTGATCGCCCTCTCTTGCCGCATATTCAACTCTTTTAGCTAACTCCGATAGCGCTATTGCTCCCAGATTGGCACTACCCGATTTTAGTGAGTGGGCCGCCCTCATGGCTTGCTGAAGATCGTCCTCCTGGATTCCCGTCTCAATCTCATGTATCAGTCCAGGTGAGGTGATCAGGAAGGTCTCTAGCAACTCGGTAAAGTCATCCTCCATCACCTCATACAGCTCACCAAGAATCTCCTGATTGATCACCGTCTCATTAGCGACCGTCACCGGACTCTTTGGCCTACTGGGGGACGCCGGGGGCTTCCCCTTCTTGCGGCTAGGGAGCTGCACTACCGGAGATACCGGGTGTTTCTCTTTACCCGCTTTCAGCCAATTCTCCAGGGTGCTCTTCAGGGTAGCTGATAGGATCGGCTTGGAGAGATAGTCGTCCATACCGGAATCGAGGCACTTCTGCCGGTCACCCGCCATGGCGTTGGCGGTCATGGCTATAATCGGCACTCTTGTCAACTCACGCTTTTCCTCCCGCATTCGGATCGCATGGGTTGCCTCATAACCATCCATTACCGGCATCTGACAGTCCATCAACACCAGGTCATAATCACCGTGCTCAATCGCCTTCAACGCTTGCAACCCATCCGGGGCAGCCTCGCTCTCCAGACCCAGGCGCTGCAGCAGTTTTCTCGCCACACGTAAATTAACAGGATTATCTTCAACCACCAGCACCCGTCCCACCAACTGAGGGGCAACCAGTTCGGACACAGCAAAATCATCATCGCTGCCCCACTGTCCATGTTCAACATCAGCTAACAGATGCCGGTTACTCACGCCCAACCCATTAGTATCTTTTGATGCCTCACTACTCTCACTCTCTACGTCCATCACCCGGCACAACAGGTGGTGCAGATCAGGTTTCTGCAGAGGCTTAGGCAGTATGCCGTGAATCTTGTCCCGCCTGACCCCCTTATATGGCTCACCTATCGCCACCAGCTTCAGGTCGATAAGGGTCGAGGTATGTGAAATATCCTTTACAAGAGCTCTCATTTGACTTCCCAGTCCTATAGCATCGACAATCATCAGCTCATAGGCCCAGCTCTCCCCCAGGTTTGCCGTCGTTGACAGCTTGCCCATCGCATCCATGGGGCTGTCGGCAACCTGTAACACCATACCCCACTGATCAAAGAGTAGCTTCAACTTCTCCTGCTCTTCTCTACTCCCCCCTACAAGTAGCGCACGAATACCCTGAAGAGAGTGGCGCTCTGGTGGCGCATCGCGCAGAGACTTACGCATCGAAATGACAAAGTAGAAGATGGAGCCCGCCCCCTCTTCCGACTGGACTCCCATCCTGCCGCCCATCAACTCCACCAGCCTTCTGCTAATGGCAAGTCCCAGCCCGGTACCGCCATGAGTACGCGTAGTCGATGCATCAGCCTGAGTGAAGGAGTGAAACAGCTTGGCCTGGGTCTCCTGATTGATACCAACACCGGTATCCTTGACCGAAAAAAGCAGTTCCACCTCTTTTCTGCGGCTACCCCTGAGAGTGACCTCGACAACAATAGTGCCCTTTTGAGTGAATTTAATCGCATTGCTCACCAAGTTGGTCAACACTTGGCGTAGCCGAATCGGATCACCCCTTATAAACTCAGGAACACTGGGATGAATCTTATAGCTCAGATTGAGTTTCCTTCGCTCCGCACTCTTCGCCATCATCATGGTGATAGATTCAACCAGCATCTTCAGCCTGATCTCTATCGACTCCAACTCCAGTTTACCCGCCTCTATTTTTGAGAAGTCGAGGATGTCATCGATAATCGTTATCAGGTGGAGGGATGAGTTGAGCGCTGTATTGACAAGCTGATTCTGCTCTCCATTCAATTTGGTTCCCATAAGGATTTCGAGCAGCGGAATAATACTATTCAGAGGGGTTCTGATTTCATGGCTCATCGTGGCGAGAAACTCGATTTTCGCCATATTTGC
>JBEVXV010000482.1:3260-39514 GCA_040505915.1 Sedimenticola sp.
GCTTCCATAAGTACCAGAGCGCTGGATAGAGCAGGGAGAGCAACAACATTGCCCCCCCCCACAGAAGATTGGCCAGTGGAGATATGCCACCATTCAGCCAGAGGATGGCTGCGGCGGGAAGAGATGTTCCCAAACCAACCAAAGGGATAGTGCTGTAGAACATCCTCGCTTGTTCCGCTTTAATCAAAAGCTCTCTTGTTATTGTCAGTTCCTGCATTCGGCTTCTCTAAACATTTGAGATAATGTAATTAATGCTGTTCGTAACTTCTCAATAATTCCGTGGATTGTGGTTACAGTCCCTCCCTTTCATGACACGCAGTGAATACCTCTCTGTAGGCTTTCAGCCGCATCCCTGCGGCTGAAAGCCCTGAAAAGAAGAGACTGCAACCAGTCGACCTCTTGGCGGTTACATTGAACCATTGAGAAGTTCCCGCTGTTCATCCTAACCTGTAGTGACTAAAAAGAGTAAGGTTGATCATAGATTCATAGCATTACTGTGCAATTTCAGCATGATAATCGTGATTATCAGGGTCAGAAGGTGCCAAGAGCCGCAAATTATGTAAGACTTCCCTAACTGCCTCGCCGCCACACCTAGTTCCAGGCTTAGCACCGGGGGGGATCCACCTCCTTTACAGATTATCTGATGTGTTTGAGTTATGAATAAACAGCCCATGTTTGATCAGAATAAGAACAGGGAACTCAAGGATGCCTTCCTAAACAGCCTACCTGAGCGAGTCGCCAACCTTCAGAGTGAGTGGCAAACCCTCTGTGAAGAGGATGGCGATGCGTCACAACTGTGGCAGCTATTTCAGAAGATCCAGGAACTATCCGGTACCAGCGGGCGATTTGGTCTGATTAAAGTAAGTGAAAGCGCCCTCTCCATTGAAGTCTATCTCAGCTCATTTTTAGAGGGTGGTAACTATCCAAAAGGTGAGCACCTGAAAAAGTCTCAGGAGCTATTTGAACTAATGGGTCAAGCGGTAAAGGGATCCAAGCCGCAACAAAACATAATGAAACATGCCACCAAGTCGGTTTTTTTTCTACGCACTTCAGACAATATAGCTCCCGGTCTGGTCGCCGCCCTTGAATCAAATGGCTGCTCTCTCCTTACTTTTGCCAATGTCACTGATGTGGTCGGTGAACTTTCGAAAAGGCTGCCGGATATACTCATTATGGATGGGGAGTTTCTGCCCTTGATGAGTGAACTGAGCCGTGTTCTAACGGTAGAAATGGAAGAGCACAACAAACAGGTAGCCATCATCTGTCTCAGCCAGACAAGAAGCATTGAACAGCGACTGCGTGCACTTCGTATCGGCGTGGATGCCTATTACCTGCCTCCTATAGAGATTCAGGAGGTAGTGGAAAAAGCACTTGAGCTTACCACACCAAAAGAGGATCACTATCGCATACTGGTGGTTGAGGATGATCCGGCCCAAGCAAAATTCGCCACCTCCATACTGGAGAAGGGGGGAATGAAAACACTCTCTATAACCGAGCCATTAAAAGTGCTTGATGCCCTTGATGAGTTTCGCCCTGACCTCATCTTGATGGATCTCTATATGCCCAATGCCAGCGGCACCGAGCTTACCGCCATCATTAGAGAGCATCCCGATTTTGTCGCCACACCGGTAGTTTTTCTCTCAGGAGAGCAGGATGCCGACAAGAAGCTAGAAGCACTCAGTACCGGTGGTGATGACTTTCTAACCAAGCCGATTCGCCCACGCCACCTGATCAACACTATTACTAACCGGGTCCGTCGTGCCAAGTCACTGAACACCCGGGGCCCAAAGCCAGGCTTACGTGACCCGGTCAGCGGGCTATTTCACCGCCGCCATTTCTTCCAACAGCTGGACAGTGTCATTGCACGCAATCAGAGCCAGCCTGTCACTGGCGCTGTACTCTACCTGACACTGCCAAACCTGAACAAACTGGATGGGCATACCTGGGCGAGTGAAAAAGCGACGCTTATTGCCGCTTTAGGAACACAGATATCTGCCCAGCTCGAAGAGCAGGATATCGCAGCGAGGGTAGATGATGACAACTTTGCCATCCTTGCCATCCGGCCTCATGATAAAAATATCCAATCCATGGCTGAAAAGCTGATTCAAACCATTACCAATGACCCGCTACCAGGTGGCGGTAACAACCACTTGATTGCCCACATCGGCATTGCACCATTCAGCCCCGATACAGGGGATGCTGCTGGAATACTGGCAAAAGCAGAAAAAGCAGTCAACAGGCTCGACCCGCAGAGTAGTGGTGTAGCGTTCCATACCGCTGACAAAAATGATGAAAAGCGTAGCGATCAACTGCAGTCATTGATAAAGGACGCATGGAAAAAACAGCGTATTCAAGTGCTCTACCAACCAATAAAAAATGCAAGTAACCCATTACGTGAGCAGTATCACGTCTCGTTACGACTACTTACCCATGACGGCAGAGCGATTCCGGAAGCAGACTTCTACTCTGCCGCCTCTGAGATCGGCCTGATGAAACCGATTAATCAGTGGCTACTTGGACATGTACTCAACGCCCTTGTCGAGAAACGGACCGAAGGCAAGCAGGTCACGTTTTTTATCAGCCAGACAATTTCACAAACCGAGCACCTGGAGACCTGCCTAAGCTGGCTGATCCGCCAGCTACGTAGCCGCCAGATGGTGGGATCCGGTCTGGTATTTGAGTACCGTATCGCTGAGCTGGGATCAGATATTAAGAGCGCCAAACGCTTCCTTATCAAACTACAGGAACTGGGTATCCAGATCTCTCTCTCACGCTTTGGTGCCAATAAGGCCGCCCTCACCGTACTGCAATACCTAAAAGCCGACTACGCCTGCTTAGCGGAACAACTACTGAAGGCCAACCCAGAAACGGCAGAGCGAGTGGTATCACAGATACACCGAGCAGGAGCAAAGGTGGTTATTCCGATACCGGAAAATCCATTGGCACTGCCAGCACACTGGCTGAGACTGGCCGACCTGACGCCAGGTAATACTTAAAGAGGCGCTCCAGACTCAAGCCGTAGACTCTTCAGTCACCACATGTCCGGGCCAAGCGGTTATCAACGCCTGCACAAGGGTTGCCAGAGGTATTGCGAAAAAGACACCCCATAACCCCCAGAGACCTCCAAAAACCAGAATGGCGACAATAATAGCAACGGGATGCAGATTCACCACTTCTGAAAAAAGCAGTGGCACAAGCACATTTCCATCCAGTGCCTGAATAGTAAAATAGGCGACAGTCAACCAGATAAAATCACTCCCCGAGCCCCATTGGAACCAGGCGATCAATAGTACCGGAAAAGTAACTACAGCCGCCCCAATGTAGGGGATAATCACAGAGAGACCAACCAGCACCCCGAGCAGTACGGCATACTGTAGCCCCATAAAGGTAAAGGTGACAAAGCTGGTCGCGCCAACAATAACGATCTCCCAGAATTTACCGCGAACATAGTTGGCAATCTGCCTGTTCACATCTTTCCACACAGCATCGGCAAACTGCCTTTGGGTAGGAAGAAAGCCCACCACCCAGTCCAGAATCAGCCGCTTGTCTTTAAGAAAAAAGAAGACCAGCAGCGGCATGAGAATCAGATAGACCAACACCGTAATCATCCCCACCACCGATGACAACGACAGGGATAGAACCGCCTGTCCCATCACCGTAATCTCCTGGCGGAGTACACCGATAATCTCCTGAACCTGTGCTACTGAGACCACCTCAGGATAGCGCTCGGGAAGTCGCATCAGTAGTGCCTGCCCCTCCGTAATCATTGAGGGAATCTGCTGAAACAGCTGCGTCATCTGCCGGGACAGCTGAGGTAACAGGCCAAACAAGATCAGGACAAGAAACAGCATAAAGGCGATAAAGACAATAAGTACTGCCGCCAGCCGGGGAACACTGCGCTTTTCGGTAATGGCAACAACACCTTCCAGCAGATAGGCTATCACCAGACTGGCGAGGACCGGTGCCAGCATATCCCCCATGGTGATAACGACAGCAAATCCCACTATCAGGAGGAGAGCCAGAAAAAGGACTTCAGGGTCAGAGAAGTAGCGTTTGAACAAGTCTGTCAGAAACCGCATCAGCCCCGCTCCTTTAGATACTCGCCATGGTAGCTGGCAAAGAGGGCCTGCAACTCATCTATCACCGTTGATGCAGGTCGCCCATGCATAATATGGGCAGTCATCAGGCTGGAGGTCTCTGTTAACAACTTCGACCTATCCAACATCGGGTAGCTGGCGGTGAGGCGCTTGATAGCGCCGACCACCGACTCCTCGTCAGGGCGAGGAATCTCTACAACTTCGATGCTAACAGTGGCGGCTTCTGCCTGCTCACCCTCTCGCTGGAGTAAGAACTCGGCAAAAGCAAAAAGAGTATCCCTATCTTCAGCAGCCAGTGCTTTAAACAGCTTCAACAGCCTGCGCTGATCTTTAGGGAGATTCAGTTTTTGTGGTAGCAAGGTAAGATTCCTTGAAGCGTTCTACTCCAGAGTGTCATCCTTGTGTTCTTCGCAGTATCGCTGAGCAAACGCGAGAAGCTCCTCCATCACCCGGGCACGGAACTTCTGTTTCTGATGAACAAAGGAGAATGGCCTCTCTAAAATAGGATCAAGATTGATCGCCACCAGCGTTTCAAGCTTCAACTCCTTCTGGATGGTAGCGCGGGAGACAACGGAAATACCCATACCCGCCTCGACCGCGCCCTTTACCGCCTCAGGGCTACCCAGCTCCATCACCAACTTCAACGCCTCCTGACCATTTGTTGATTCATTCAGGTATTCGCTGATCACTTCGCGGGTACCTGAGCCCTCTTCACGACAGATAAAAGGGTATTTCACCAGATCGGAATAGCTGAAGGAATCACGCTTTGCTTCGGGGTGATTGGGGGGCACAATCGCCACCAGTTGATCCTGACGGCAGAGTGTCACCACCAGATTCTTATTGGCAACAGGCGCTTCAACCACACCCAGGTCAATGGTGTTATTTTCAACCATTGAGACGATTCCGTCTGTATTCGAGACCTTGAGGTGTATATTGACCTCAGGATATTTAATCTTGAAATCACCCAGTAGCGCCGGAAGCATGTACTCTGCGATTGTCGTACTGGCACCAATGGTCAAGGTGCCACTGATATCCCCTGTCATCTCCTTGACCGAATTCTCCATCTCGGCGTAGATCTCAAATATCTTATCGGCAAATCCGTAGACATGGGTCCCCGCTTCGGTCAAACCAATCCGGTTATGCGTTCGGTCAAACAGCCGGGTATTAAAATACTCTTCCAACTGCCTTACCTGAAAGGTAACAGCAGGTTGTGTCATATGGAGTGACTCTGCCGCTTTGGTAAAACTCAACAGCCGAGCAACAGTGTGAAAAACTTGGAGTCTGCGATCTGCCATAGGATCCCCTTGGGCTTGGGTTGGCGATAAACTGAACTTATACCATAAAACCTCTTTTAAAAGCTACTATTGCGCACTCCCAGCAGCGGCAGACAGTGCACTGGTGATTGCAGATGGAGCCTCACGGAGTGAGATAAAGCTATGCTTCCCGACCATTCTCAGGTCCGGGAAATGAACGCCAAGTCTGAATCTTGGGTGCAGAGCAACCACCCTGCCCTGGGCCACCACAATTTCATAGGGCAAGTGTGCCGTATGACGTAACGGTGACCTGTCAACCGCACTCATGACTGCCTCATCGCTGCTGAAATCACGGGTCATAGCCACGCCGAATGCAGTCACCTCTCCCTCAGGCGCATCAATGCGATAAACGGCATGCACTCCACCTGCGTGACGATCCAACGCAGCTTGAACGGCACCGAGTGCGGTATCCTGATCGGGGTGCTCTGCAAACAACAGCTGATCATCAAAATACTCCGTACCGTATGAGTAGTGATAGCCTAGCAGGGCCTCAGCGGCCAACCCCTTGGCTCCAAACGTCTCCTGGTTACCCAGTATCTCCTCCAGAGCCTTAGTCACAGGAGCCAGACTGCTACCGGTCCGGTAGGCATACTGAAAATAGTCGGGGTTGGTGTACGCCACTTGAATCTGGTCATTCAACCGCGTGATGCTTATTCGCTGCCCCAATGCAAAAGCCAGATTGCCATCAGACTGCACCTGTTGCTTCAAGTACTCATTAGTCACCACAATGACATGAGCATCGGCATAGGGCGTGTACTCCCCCGCAAGCTCGAACCCACCCGTAACCAAGGCATCCTTAACCTCAATGATGGTCCTTACAAAATCTCCTCTGCTATGGGATGAGAGCACATAGGGTCGCAGTTGATCGGAAGCGGCGGCCACTCCCACCACAACCAGAAGCCAGATCGATATGAAAAATGGCTGCAAAAAACATGAATATCTCCTTAACACGTAACCTTCTCCTGATAGACACCCCTCACATTGTTGTTAATAAGGGTGCAAAATGCTACTTTCCTAACTGTTTATACCAAAAATAGAGTCCGTTTGGGCACTTGGGCAGAAAAAAACTTATTATCATCACTACGCGTGGCATCGAACGCGGAGGAGTTACTAAATGAAAAAGATCGCTCTAGCATCAGCCATAGCGCTGGCAGTGTCCACTCCATTGATGGCGGGTGGGTATAAGTTGCCGGAAAATTCAATCAACGGTACCGCTCTCTCTGCTGCCAATGTCGCCAATGCACAGGGAGCTGATGCAGCCTACTACAATCCGGCAGTTATGGTATTTAATGATCCCGGAGCATCATTTGAAGCCGCAGCCACACTGGTTCATCTGCCTGGAATTTCAGTATCGAGTACCAAAGCCACAATCGATAATGATGAGACAAAGGTAGAGAACATCCTGGTTCCCACCTTTCACTATGTCAGCCCCCTTATGGGAAATCTGCGCTATGGTCTCTCGCTGGTCTCTCCTGGTGGACTAAGCAAACGCTGGAAAGGTGACGGTCGAGCGTTCGCTGAAGAGTTCACACTAAAAACAGTGGAAATCAATCCCTCCATCTCATTCAAGGTGAATGACCGTGTTTCACTGGGTGGCGGTGTCCGAGTTATCTACAGCAAGGGTATTGTCAAGAGCAACGATGCTGGAATTAATACCATTCATCCCGCACTCAACTTCGCCAGGGACCTGGAAGGTGACTCTTGGGACTTTGGTTACAACCTCGCGCTCCACGTTAAAGCAGCGGATGACCTAAACCTCACCGCCACTTACCGTTCAAAAGTCAAACTGACAGAGGACGGCACAGCTACACTCTCTGGCGGACTCTCAACCTATACAGGTGATGCCACGGTGATGGTGCCACTGCCAGCCACGCTGAGCTTGGCGGCTGCTTATGATGTCACCGATGCCACCACCGTTGAAGTGATACTGGAGCGTACCTATTGGTCTGTATATAAAGAGCTTGATTTCAACTACGCAAACCCAACTGCGGTAGCAACAGGTGGCTATACCACACTATTTGACAACCCATCTCCAAAGAACTGGAAGGATGTCAATACTATACGTCTCGGCCTCACTCACAAAGTTGATTCAAAATGGACCGTCATGGCGGGCTTTGCCTACGACAAGACCCCTGCACCAGAAGAGTACGTCGGTTTTGAACTACCCGACTCCGATGCCAAGATGGTCTCCTTTGGCGCTCGTTACAAGCAGTCAGATAAACTCACTATTGGTGGTGCGCTACTCTACGACAAGAAGGATAAGTTAGTGGTTGATGATAGCGTCAGCGCAGTCCTGACCGGTGAGACTCATACTTTTACCAACGCATCAGCCATCTTGGCAACAGTGGGCATGGAGTACAAGTTCTAATTTCACTTAGCTACAGCCCTTCACCGACCCGTAGTACACACAAAAAATGCCGCCCCCTGATATCAGGGAGCGGCATTATTCATATGGCGGCTTCTACAGTTTAGATGTAGAGACAGATATCACTCTCGCCAGCAAACTCGAAGAAGCGAGCAGCGCCCGCGTACTCGACACCGTCGATAAACTCAGAAGTGTTCATATCAAACAGGTCTACCGTCATCTGGCAAGCGATCATACGAACCTCAGCCTCTTGGCAGAGATCACGCAGCACTTCCAGACTGGCAATACCTTTATCAGCCATCTTCTTCTTCATCATCATGGTCATAAGTGACTGCATACCAGGAATGGCCGTACCGATGACAGGGAACCACTTATCCATGCCCATGGGCATAGGCATGCCTGGATTGCCCAGGGGAGTAACCTGCAGCTCAAGATTTTTGCGAAGCAGCTGCAAACCGTAAAAGGTGAAGAAGACCTCTACGTCATACCCCAGTGCCGACGCAGTGGACGACAGGATGAACGGAGGGTACGCCCAATCGAGTGTACCCTTGGTCGCAATAATCGCTAATTTTTTCTGTTCCATCTGAATCTCCTCCTACGAAGACACTGAGAGGTCTGTTTCCAGCTTTAGAGGGCTTATGCTCTCTTAATCAGGAAATGAAATTTACCACCTTCCTCTTTGGACTCCATCAGCTCATTGCCAGTCTGCTTAGCGAAAGCTTCAAAATCCTTAACAGAACCGGGATCAGTGGCAATGATATGAAGTACCTGACCTGCTTCCATACCCGCTAGGCTTTTCTTAGCGCGTAATATAGGCAGTGGGCAGTTCAAACCACTTGCGTCCAGTTCTTGATCAAAATCGGCCATGTGCAACCTCCAGAAAGTTTGCTTAAAGTTGTTGAGAAAATCAGCTATATCTTATATTCCAACTGCGGCTAAAACGCAAGTCAGTGAATGTTTATGGGGTTATATATCTTTGCGAAATAACTGCTGATCGCGCGTGATCAGCTGGCTCTTTCCTGCCAGTAAGGGACAACTTCTTTACCCTTGCGCGCCCAGTCGATAATCCCACCCCGTAGGTTGATCACATTACCAATACCCTGCTGCATCAGAAACATACAGGCGTGGTATGAGCGTGCGCCACTGCGACAATAGAGCACAACATCCCTCTCTTTAGGAAAATCGTGCATCTTAATTGGGATCAACTGCATCGGCAAATGATCGGAGTTGGGCAGAACACCTTGGACCACTTCCGCTTCACTGCGAATATCTAGAAGTAGCGGAGCATCATTCGATGCCAGCCTATCACTTAATTCCAGGGAATCAATATCTTTAACCTGCATATGTAATCATGTCTTGTAATAACCTAGGTTTTTAGTATATTACTAATTTACTAATATATCCAGCCACCGATCTATATCAAGGCCGATAAAATCAATGGCAGGATACTATGGTCTTTTGTTCCCTAAGGATCGCGTGATAGAGTGCCCGCCTCGCCAGGGTTGGGCTGAATAGGTAACTGCTCAATAACCCAGTGCAGGTGGATAACTTTCAGGTGGGTGCAGTGACACCTTTTCCGGATCTACAGCAGCAGGGATGTATTTACCGCGTGTTCTGAAAAGGTGTTACTGCACCCCTATGGCACGGGCTTTTTGAGAAGTTACCTGAATAGTTTCCACCCTGATGACAACATTGATAACCGAGTGAATCGACGATGGATTTCCTTCCAATTTTCTTAGACGTAAAAGGCAAGCCGTGCCTGGTAGTGGGCGGCGGTGAAGTTGCCGACCGTAAAATCTCACTGCTGCTGAAAGCTGGGGCAAAAGTACGCGTAATCTCACCGCTGCTCTGTAACAACCTAGCTAATCTGGCCGAAGATAACCTTATAGAGCACCAGCCGAGAGACTACCAAAATGGAGACCTGGATGAGTGCCACCTGGCGATTGCAGCAACAGACAGCAGCAGCGTCAACCAGCTGGTATCGACTCATGCCCAGGCCGCACGTATCCCGGTCAATGTCGTCGACCAACCGGAACTCTGCAGCTATATCACGCCATCAATCATTGACCGTTCACCGGTAGTCGCCGCCGTCTCGACCGGTGGGGCTTCCCCGGTACTGGCGCGCCTGATTCGCAGCCGTCTTGAGGCGCTGATTCCGGCTGGTTACGGCCGTCTTGCGGCACTGGCCAACCGCTTCCGTGATCGCGTCAAAGAGAAGCTGAGCAAACCTTCTGACCGCCTCCAGTTCTGGGAGAAGGTACTCAAGGGCGGTGTCGCCGAAAGAGTCTTCTCCGGCCACATGGAAGAGGCGGATGTCGCCATGGAGCGCGCCCTCGACAACTACCAGACCAACACCGAAATGGGTGAAGTCTATCTGGTGGGCGGCGGTCCGGGTGACCCCGACCTAATCTCATTCCGCGCACTGCGACTGATGCAGCAGGCCGACGTAGTGGTTTACGACCGTCTGGTGGCAAAACCGATTCTGGAGATGACCCGCCGTGATGCCGAACGCATCTATGTAGGTAAAGAACGCGATCATCACGCCATGCGTCAGGAGGAGATCAATCAACTATTGGCTGATCTGGCCAAACAGGGCAAGCGTGTAGTACGGCTCAAAGGCGGCGACCCGTTCATCTTCGGTCGGGGTGGCGAAGAGATAGATACCCTCTCCTCCCAGGGGGTTCCTTTCCAGGTAGTGCCCGCCATCACCGCCGCTTCCGGTTGTGCAGCTTATGCGGGCATTCCACTTACCCACCGGGATTACGCTCAGTCGGTCACCTTCGTCACCGGCCATCTGAAAGATGGCAGCATGAACCTCAACTGGCAGCAGCTGGCCCAACCCCAACAGACGGTGGTCTTCTATATGGGGCTGCTCGGCCTACCGGTGATAATCAAAGAGCTGATTGCTCATGGGGTAGCCCCTGATATGACCATCGCACTGGTGCAGCAGGGCACCACTGAAAATCAGAAGGTATTTACCGGTACGCTCGAAAACATCTTAACCATCGTCGAACGTGAAAAGCCGAAGCCACCCACCCTGATCATTGTTGGTCGTGTCGTCGAGTTGCAGGAGAAGCTAAGCTGGTATAAAGCACCAGAAAAACCGGAATTCAATACTACATTCCCACGGGAATCGCTGAACAACAGCTAGGAGCCTGTCCGAGTGTGCATGGCAGAGGTCGGAGTCGACTCCAACTCCAAGCAGCAACGGAAAAGCTACACACACATTTGACAAAAAAGATCCATTTCCAGAGGATAGACTCCTCGTTAACCCATGAGTGAGTAGAGAATGAGTAGTTCCACTAGCCATTTGAGCCGTTCACCACTGCTGCCTAAGCCGCTTTCACTACCTTTTGGACTGATACCCACCGCCGTCCACAGCCGGGTACTAGTGGCACTGCTAAACAAGATATTCACACCCGAGTTGGAGGATGGCGAACTCGACTTTCTCGAAGAACGGGTAATGCGGATTGATGTAGTCGATGCCCGACTAAGCTACCTCATTACGCTGAGGGATGGAAAGCTCCAGGCAGCAGACAAGAGCAGCCCCCTCGACCTAAGCATAGAGGGATCAATCTACGACTTCCTGCTCCTGGCCACCCGTCGCGAAGATGCCGACACCCTCTTCTTCAACCGTCGCATACGGCTTGGTGGGGATACTGAACTGGGGCTCTATGTAAAGAACTTCCTCGATGCACTGGAACTGGAGGGTCGCCTTGGCCCTGCACTCAAAGTGCTCGACGGGGCCACCTCGATTATCACAAAAATGCCAGAGCTTAGGCTTCCACTGGGTGGGCACAAGCCGGTCAAGAGCGGCTTTTAGTACATCCACACAGCAAAGCAATCAATCGGTCGATGGTAACTTCCCTGATGGGTCAAAGCAGCAATACACACTTTTAAAAAGAGTGAACCTTTTACCAGTAGTATTCAAAATCACTGCTATCCCGTTAACTTTGTAGTATTTTTCAGTAACTCCTTGTGTGGAGGTGTTTTTTAGGGCGCATATATCAACAGCAACATGACGTAATGCAATAGAACATTCCCTCTCCCTATAAGGGAGAGGGCCAGGGTGATGGTGAATTAAATCAACGACTTATCTATTGAGCCCCCTCACCCCAACCCTCTCCCCACAGGGGAGAGGGTGTTAACGGGACAGCAGTGATTTCATCTCCGTAATGTGCATTAAACAGATTGAAGTGATCAATATCAAACAGCATTAATACCATCTCTTTCCCTTGCTGCGCCGCCTCTTTACAAGAGGCCCGCAGACGTTCATCTAAATAGATGTCTATTGGCAATACCCGTTATGCCATCCGAAATAGCATGCTGGCGCAACACTTCATTTGTCTTGACTCTGGGGTCCACTTTATTCATTGGTGGTACTTGATGAAAAGTGTAATCAAATTACACAGCCGAAAAATCATTGTGCTGCCAAAAAAAATGTCAATTGATGAGTATCCTATTTATCTTTTCTAGTTATTACGGCTTACTCTGCCATTTCGTAGTACTCAACCAGGGTGGGTACGCAGGGCTCGCAACCGTCGTTGCAGCAGCTTGAAACATAATGTTTGTGCAAAGCACCCTCTGCAACCAGCTGTTCCAGGATGGTTTGGATCTGATCCCGGTCCAGGTCGAAACCACGGACGAAGTCATCCAGTGATGCCTGTTTTCGCCATTTGAGGAAAGTTTTGATTTCTGAAAGGGTCATGCTCTAAAGCCCCTGCGGCAACCACTATGTTCGGAGCTTTCCACTAAGGAAAATGGGTGTGTAGTGACTAAACCATCCCCTGAGCCGCCGCCTGAGCACGGGACTCCATGCCCGCCTCGCCGTGCCAATAACCATTGCATGAGCCGACGGGTAATAGCCGCTCCAAAAGCGCCTGACCCTCTGCCGGTGCCAGCTCTCCGATGAGACAACGATGGAAGGTATCGATCACCTTACCGTTCTGATGTGACTGGGGACTAACTCTCACCACATCCACTTCAAGTTCTCTTATCCGTTCCAGATCCCCCAGCAAATTGCAGGTATGGGCCGACTGGGTCTGAATACCATTGAGCGCAAGAAAACGGGTATCGTCCTGAGCCGAGAGTGTGAGACCGTCCGGGTAGTCGATACAGCGGTACTGGCAGTCATCTTTTGGCAGATTGTGGGCACGAGCGGTAAAACAGCGTGCCGAATAGGCCAGGGGCAGGCGCCCAAAGGCGAACACCTCAGTCTCCACACCCTGGGGCCGTTTCGCCTGCATCTCAGCCAGAGTCTCATGGGAGAGCTCCACCGGAAAGACCCAGCGCTTTAAACCCTTGGCAGCAAGAAATGCCAGGGTACGGTCATTGTAGATATTGACACTATGGCTACAGGCGAAGGGCTTGCCCTGCAACAGGTGCACCGCCCCCATATCGTTGGCCTCCACCATATAGTCATCATTACTACAGATGCGCTTCAGGCGTTTCATCTCCGACTCAGCCTCCAGTAGCGCCAGAGTGGAGAGCACGACCTCTTTACCAGCCGCTGTCAGCCGCCCGGCAAGCTCAAACCAGTCGTCAGTACGCATCAGTGTCCGTTTGGAGCAGACGGTCTCACCAAGATAGACGATCTCTACCGGCGAAGCTACCACCTCTTCATAAAAATTGAGCAGTTGCTCTTTTGGCCAGTAGTAGGGCACCGGGCCAAGGGATAGTTTGGGTTGTTTACTCATACTCATATTGTTGGCACACCCATCAGGCGGCAGATATCTCATGTTAAATTAAAACGGGTTATGCACAATGCATCCTGAAGCAATATTTCATAGAGAAAAATGCTCCCTGTAGGAGCGAATTTATTCGCGATCAGGCTCCGTGGCCTGTTCTTCGCAAACAAGTTCGCCCCTACAGTGGATTGCACCACACTGTGTGAAGGTTGAAACTTTCTATTGCCAAGGCCTGCTATATGCCCCCAAAGTGGTTTGTGTTCCCTCTGACACTTTGCCCAATTCGGCCATCCACTCCGCCTGGGGGCGGTAGTTATCGGGATCTTTTGCACAGGCATCAAGGGCAGCACGCCACACACGGGCCACCTGGGCGACATAGACTGGACTGCGCTGGCGGCCCTCGATTTTGATTGCCGCCACCCCGGCCTTCTGCAACTCGGGCAGCAGCTCCAGCGTGTTGAGACTGGTGGGCTCTTCCAGGGCGTGGAAGGTGTTACCGCCCACACTAAAACTCCCCTTGCAGAGGGTCGGATAACCCGCTTTCTCTCCCTTGCCGGTACGCTCTATCAAGACACCACCTAGATGGGTCTCCAAACCCTGAGGGGTCTCCTTCCACTCTACATGACTGGCCGGAGAGCAAGCGCCATAGGTGTTGGGGGAGCGCCCGGTAGCGTAGGATGAGAGGATACAGCGCCCCTCGACCATCACACAGAGGCTGCCAAAGCCAAATACCTCGACCTGAATCGGGCTGTTCTCCACCACATGCTGTACCTGGCCGAGGGAGAGCACCCGTGGCAGTACCGCCCGGCGGATACCAAAATTGTCTTTGTAGAACTGCAACGCTTCGTAGTTGGTGGCAGAGCCTTGTACAGAGAGGTGAAGATTCAAATCAGGGTAACGTTCAGAGGCGTAGTCGAGGATGCCGATATCGGCGGCAATCATCGCATCCACTTTGAGATCTGCCGCTTGATCGACCGCATTCTGCCAGCGTGACCAGCCACTGGGCTGCGGATAGGTATTAAGTGCAAGAAACACCTTTACCCCACGTTGGCGGGCGTATTTTATCCCTTCTGCAATCTTTGCCGGGCCGAAGTTAAGACCGGCGAAGTGACGCGCATTGGTGTCGTCACGAAAACCGAAGTAGACCGCATCGGCGCCATTGTCCACGGCTGCTTTTAAAGAGGGCAGATTACCTGCCGGACATACGAGTTCCATCGATACAACCACTCATGCTGTTTGTTGTTAAATGATCACGGCTACTGCCTGATCGCTCTGAGAGCTGTGATCCCTGGCAACTACCGCGCCGGGAAAGCTCTGCTTCTAACCCGTTTAATACCGCCCATTTTTTTGCACACCAGGCGGGCGCAAGCAGGATATCTGACGAAGCGGTAGCCGTTGCCCGGTGGTAAATCACCTCCTGGGGAGTAAGTTCAATCATATCTGCCGCTATGGAGATGTACTCTTCCATAGTCAGCGGCTGATACTCTCCCTGTCGCCACTGATTAGCCAGCTGTGTTCCCTTAACCACATGCAGAGGGTGCAGCTTGAGCGCCTCGGTACCCAGCGCCAACACCTGCTCCAGACTATCAAGGACCTCCGCCCTCCCCTCACCGGGAAGGCCTACGATCAGGTGGGTGCAGATCGGCAAGCCACGCAGATGGGCAGCCCTCACCGCCTGACGGTACTCAGCAAAGCCGTGACCTCGATTGACCCGCTCCAGTGCAGCATCGGATGCCGATTGCAGCCCCAGTTCAAGCCACACCTCATGCCCCTCCGCCTTAAGACCTGCAAGGAGGTCAAGCACCTCGTCAGGTACGCAGTCGGGACGGGTACCTACTGAGATTCCCACCACATCCGGCTCAGCAAGGGCCTCTCTATAGAGATCCGATAGATACGCTACATCGGCGTAGGTATTGGTATATGCCTGAAAATAGGCGAGAAATCGACGCGCACCGGTACGTTTCAGTAGTACCTGCCTACCCGCCTCAATCTGCTCGGCCACACCAGGTGCCTCTCTGGAGCTAGGGTTGAAGGAGGCGTTGTTACAGAAGGTGCAGCCACCCTGCCCCTTGCTGCCATCACGATTGGGGCAGGTAAAACCAGCATTTATCGCCAGCTTATGAACGCGCTCACCATAACGTCTGAGCAGATCCTGTCCAAATGTATTGATGTAATCGGATAGCGCCACAGGCCCTTCACACTCTAGTCACACCGCCAGACCAGCTGGACGGAAACAATATCTATCACCAAAAGAGCGATTTTATCATGAAGGGCACCCGATCCCCTATTCCGATCAAAGCCCCTCTCTTTGCACTATGGAAAATAGGGTAGATTCAGACGGCCAATGGCGCCATGGACGCTACTCTTGGTCCACGCTATCCTTGGCACATTTTTCTCGCCATCATCTCTGCGGCAAAAGAGGCCTCATGCTCTACTACTGGATAAAAAATGCCCATATTGCCACCGTGGCATTCAACATCATCTTTTTCACCCTGCGCTACTACTGGATGCTACGCCGCAGCCGTCTGGTCAATAAGCGCGTTGTCCGGTATATCTCCCAATTCAACGACACCCTGCTTCTTATCGCGGGCATCGCTTTAGCCCTGCAACTCCATCAATACCCGTTTCAGGCCCAGTGGCTCACCGTTAAGCTGGTGGGACTACTGCTGTATATCATCTTTGGCAGCTTGGCACTGAAACGAGGGAAAAGTATGAAAGCACGTAAACTCTACGGCATTCTCGCACTCTTGACCGTCGGATATATGGTCACCGTCGCCCTGAGCAGAACGGCGGCTTCGTGGGTGTTACTGGGAAGTTTTTGAGTGGATCTGAGTCAGCCCATGGGGTCAACACGGGGTTTATGCCCACCATTACAGCAGTGCCAGCATCGGTTTGGTGAGCACATAAAGCCGTGCCACTCCTACGCGTGATGGCGTTAATTTGGAGTTAGTCCCAGCCGTGGTTATGGCGCCGCCCCAGCTCTTCGGCATCGGCGCTTAGTACCCGCTCCAGCTCTTCACTGGCCTGACGGGTGAGGGAGATGTGTTTTTCCAGCGCATCCGCTTCATAGAGATCGTCATAGAGTGCTCGATCGTGATCTCTGAAGGCGTGGGTCGCCTTTTTTGCCCGGTAGGCCGCGTAACCAAGCTGCTTCAGTGCCTCCTCACCCACCAGCAGCGCAGACTCCATCAGCTCCCGTTGAAACAGCTCAACACCCTGACGCTGTAGTTCAAAGGCGTGGTTCATATCCCGGGCGCGGGCAAGTATCCGCAGGTTGGGGAAGTGTTTCCTGGCAGTCTCTACGACTTGTAGGGCAATAGCAGGGTCATCCACGGTGACAATCAGCAGTTTCGCCTTTGCCGCCCCAGCGGCATGGAGGGTGGCGTGGCGGGTGGCGTTGCCGTAGTAGACCTTGTAATCGAACTTTCTTACCCTCTCGATACGGTCTGGATCGTGATCAAGAATAGTGGTGGGTATACGGTTGGCGGTTAGCAGACGGCCAACAATACGGCCAAAGCGACCAAAGCCGGCGATGATGACCGGATGGCCACCCTCTTCGACCGCATCATCCTCGCGCTCTTCCTTCGTATCGTTAAAGCGAGGGGCGATAACACGCTCATAGAGGATCAGCAGCAGCGGAGTGGTCACCATGGAGAGTGCCACCACGACAAAGAGCGGGTCCGCCAGCGTCGCTTCCAGTGCCCCCGCCCCGCGTGCCACCGAAAAGAGGACAAAGGCGAACTCGCCTCCCTGACAGAGAAGAGAGGCGAAGAGCGGACGCTGACTCAAGGGGATGGGCTCTTTGCCGACGGAGGAGATACCCCAGAGGATAGCTAGCTTGATCACCACCAAGCCAACTACCAGCCCGATGATCTCCAGTGGCCGCTCCAGTAAAACGCCAAAGTCGATGGACATGCCGACTGAGATAAAGAAGAGGCCGAGCAGCAGCCCCTTAAACGGGGCGATCTCCGCCTCCAGTTCATGGCGATACTCCGATTCGGCCAGCAGCACACCGGCCAGGAAGCTGCCCAGGGCCATGGAGAGATCGACCATCACCATCAGTAGTGCGATACCGATCACCAGCAGCAGAGCAAAGGCGGTAAAGATCTCCGGCAACCGTGTCTGGGCGACGTAGCGAAATATGGGGCGCGTGAGATAGTGGCCCAGAATAACAATGCCGCCGATAGCGGCAATCACCTTGAGCAGGCCCACCATGGGGTCGCCACCACTACTAACCGTCACACCCAGCAGTGGAATCATTGCCATCATCGGAATCACGGCAATATCCTGGAACAGCAGAATTGAAAAAGCGGAGCGCCCGGCGTGGGTGCTCAGTAGATTCTTCTCCGTCAGTGTCTGCAGAGCGATGGCGGTTGATGAGAGTGAGAGCCCCATGGCGACCACCAGCGCAGCCCCAGGGGATAGCCCCAACAACCAGCCACAAAGAGAGAGGGCCAGGGTAGTCAAAGCTACCTGCATACCCCCCATGCCAAAAATTGGCCGACGCATGGCCCAGAGCCTTTTGGGATTGAGCTCAAGTCCGATAAGAAACAGCAGCAGCACCACGCCGAACTCGGCAAAGTGGAGTATATCCTCCACATTGGCGATCAGTGAGAGCCCCCAGGGGCCGATAACGACACCGGCAATCAGGTAGCCCAGGACAGAACCCAGCCCCAGCCGTTTGGCTAGGGGAACCGCCACCACCGCTGCACCCATGTAGGTAACTGCATTAATCAGTAGGGAGTGATCAGCCATTACCTGCCACCTTACCAAACCTCTCGATCATCTGCCGGTAGGCTTCACCTTTTACGTCGATTTTATCCTGAGTAAGCTGGTCTGCCCCATAGAGCGCCCAGGGTTCGAGATAAGTCATACCGCAGTGATGCGCAAGCTGGGCGAAAGGACGCAGGGTCTCTCTGATGCTACAACCATCATAGCCCGCAGAGGTGTATGCCTCCGCACCGTGCCCAGTAGTGACTACCGATTGCAAAAACTTACCCTGGAGGGCATTCCCCTCTTTACCGTAGGCGAAGCCATACTCCAGCACCTCTTCCTGCCACTGCTGCAACAGCGCTGGGGCGCTGTACCAATAGATGGGGTGATGAAACACCACTACATCGGCAGTGCGTAGAAGTGCCTGCTCACGCTCCCTGTCGATATGAAAACTGGGATAGTTCTGGTAGAGATCATTGACCACAACCTTATCAAGCCCTTTCACTGCCTCGATGAGAGACCGGTTGACCCTGGAGCGGTGGAGATAGGGGTGGGCAAAAAGAATCAGCACCGAATGTTGCGGTGCTCTAGAATCAAGCCTGTCGATCTGATCTTTCTCCATAGGGTTAAGAGTATAAACGGAACGCTTTAAGTTTTCTGCAAATCTGAGCACCATAAGAGGTGGAGTAGTAATAATAGCTCAGAGCTATAAATAGGAAAGTAAAAGATCAAGAGTGCAACTGATCTACCGCAAACGGATTGGCAGGCAAAAACGATAGACTCCACTACTATTATAGAAAGAGAAACAGATGACTATATCGCTATGCACAAAAACACCGCAACCCGCCTAAACAAGGATAAACTGCATCTGTAGCGAACTTACTCGCGATCAGCTCCAAGACGGATTCATCGCGAACAAGTACGTCCCTACCCGGGGTTACAGCGCTGTTGCACAGAGCCACTTAATGAGTATTGCCTATGGATGAGACACTACAACGCCTACTCAATGCTGAGCTGAGAGCTGAGCAGATTGTTCAGCAGGCGGATGAAGAGCGCGAGAAGATTATTCAGGGCGCACTACTGGAAGCGCGGGCGGAAGAGAGTCGCTTCGAAGCGAGAATACCTGAGCTTCACACCTCATTTACCGAGAAAGCCGAGAGCCGGGCGCAACAGACGATCAGTGAGATCAAACGCCGCTATGATGAGCGTCACAGCCACCTCCGGAGTCTCGCAGAAGAGCGCGAAGAGGAGGCCCTTACCGCCGCTTTTCAGTTACTAATCGACCCAGAAGTGGACGACTAGTTAAATAGATCATGGGCAGCGCCACCACTCAAACTTACCTAAAGACCCGAGCAGCGGTCATGTCCGGCCGGTTGATCTCCGACAGTGATCTTGAAGGATTGATGCAGCAACCGGTGGCCGAACTGGGAAAGGCATTCAGTCTTACCGAACTTCTCGATCAGGGTGTTTCAGAAATCATGCTCAACCGGGCGGCGGAGCAGGCACTAATTCATACACTGATGAGTGAACTGTCGGTGCTTCTGCGCCCTCTTGATGGCAGCTCCCGCAACGTACTTATCCACTGGGCGCGCAAGTTCGAGCTCTATAACCTAAAAGCGCTGATTCGTGGAAAAATCCAGGGCCTTTCATACGAACAGCTTCTGGATAATTTGCAAGACCTGCCAGCATTGATCAGTCTGCCCCATGAGCAGTTGCTACGCACAGAAAATATACCTGAACTGCTGCGCCTGCTGGAAAAAACCCCTTATGGTGATATTGCCCAACAGGCACGACGAGTCTACGAAGAGGAAAATGAACCCTTCTCCCTGGATGCCACCATCGACCAACGCTACTACACCGCTCTGCTGAAACGCAGCCGGATGGTAACCGAGACAGATCGCGCGCCCCTGACAAGGCTTATCGGCAGCCTGATCGACCAGCAAAACCTTCCCTGGCTGCTTCGTTACCGTTTCAACTACCAACTATCACCGACAAAGACCTATTACCTGCTCGCCCCCTCCGGCCGCCACCTACAGTCAGACCGGTTGAAGCGGATGGTCAATATGGAGAGTGCCGAGCAAGTACTCGAAACACTTCCAAAGCATCTGAAGGTGCGTCTGGCAGACACTTCCAATCCAATAGCCGTCGAGCAGGAGATGGCTGCTGAAACCGCCTACCAGGCCAGAAAACTGTTACAGCACAGTGACTCGGCAGTGACACGAAGCTTGGCCTATCTGATGCTGCGTGAGATAGATCTGCGGCGAGTCTACGCTATTGTCCAGGGTCGAATCCTTGAACTCGATGAATCTCTGATCCGCCAGGCAGCAGACATACCCGAGGGAACCACCACTCCACAGGGTGAGGGGTACTCGCATGTTTAAGCCGTTACCAATGAAACATGTGATACTCCAGGTGCTCACCGAAGACCTCCCCCTGGTCTCGCTGACACTGGCTGATAAAGGGGTATTCAGTCCCGACTACCGCGTCTGGTATGCCGAGAGTTTCCCCTACATTCCCGGCATTCAGTACCGCGAGATCTACCGCCAGGCCTGTTCTCGGCTGCAGAAAATCGAAAGCCAAATCAGTCTGCCGGAAGAGATAGATATTAGCCGGTTGCATGTCGTTTCAGAAGCCGAACTGATCAAAACAAACGACTGGCTTGGTGGGGTATGGAAACGCTGTTCATCCTATGAAGAAGCATTTCGCCGCCTCGGTGATGATGAGCGCATGGTGAGTCAACTCAGCCAAGCCCTGGACAACTTCGTCGCACTCAATATTGACCTCAGTCTCTTACAGGGTGAAAAGCTATTTCTCGACATCCATGTCGGTATGGTGCCGCGTGAAAATGTCGCCCAACTGAAAGAGGCGATCAGTCTCGCTGATTACCTGCTGTTCACCTATATGGAGCAGGAGGAGAGTGCCCATATTATCGTCCTCGGGCTCAAAGGCGACCGCGTACAGGAGATGCGCTCAGTATTGGATACCGCAGGCTTCCGCCCCCTGCCAATACCACCTGAGCTACGCAATGAACCGGATAAAGTGCGGGCCGATCTGGAAGAGCGCCGCAAGAAGGTCGCCGATGAGTGGCGCATAGAGACAGAGGAGATGATCGCTTGTGGTAATGAACTACGGGTGATGCTGAAAGAGGCGAGGCAAACGCTGGCTATGGCCGAGCCTTTTGTCAGCATGGAGAACGCCGCCCGCAGTTCCGGCCACCTCGCTATCATCTCGGGGTGGATGCCGGCGCGTGAGATAGCGCCAATCGAAACGACTCTACAGAAAACCCTGGAGAACCCCTTCCAGCTCAATGCAAGAACCCCGTATAGGGAGGAACACCACCTGGTTCCCAGCTATATGCCTAAAACTCGCCTGATGACCCCTTTTGCAACACTGGTCAAGCAGTATGGCATCCCCCGTTACGGAGAGATCGATCCCACCGCGATCTTCGCCTTCACATTTATCGCCATGTTCGGCATGATGTTTGGAGATGTCGGCCATGGTGCAGTTATCACATTTACCGCATGGGTACTGCGCAAACAGCTGAAGAAGTTCACCCTCTTTGCAGTTGCCGCCGGTCTCTCCGCCTCACTCTTCGGTCTGCTCTACGGCAGCATCTTCGGCTATGAACATCTGTTCCATGCCGTCTGGATTCCGCCTCTTTCCGATCCTATCTACATGCTGTCGATGGCACTTTTCTGGGGTGTGGGCTTTCTTGTCATTATCACTCTGCTGTCAATTCACAACCGCTTTGTATCGGGTGACTTTAACGGTGCCATCTTCGAAACCAATGGAGTGGTGAGTATCATCCTCTACCTCAGCGTGCTTGGTGGTATGTACAGCCTATACAAAAACGACGCTTTCGGTACTTTGCCAGCATTTCTCAGCATACTCAGCCTACTGACGCTGCTCGCCTACAAACTGATTGAAACCAAGGCCACACCGGGTGAACGAATGATGGTGGCAACCATTGAAACTTTTGAAACCCTCACCGGCTATATCTCCAACACCCTCTCCTTTCTGCGTGTCGCAGCATTCAGCCTCAACCATGTTGCCTTGGCGGTGGCGGTTTTCACCCTCGCCGATATGATGGAAGGCGCCGGGCATTGGATGATGGTGATCGGGGGCAATATCTTTATTCTTGTACTTGAGGGCGCCATAGTTACCATTCAGGTATTACGGCTTGAGTACTACGAGGGTTTCTCCCGTTTCTACGCCGGTGATGGCCGCGAATTTAAACCTTTGCGACTGAACAGAGGAGGTGCAAAGTGAGCTATCCTGCCAAACGCTCCTTCCATAGCGAAAAAGAGAACACTGTAACTAAGATTCAACCATTCAACTTATTACCAAGGAGCACCCCATGTACTGGCTGATTACGTTAATGACACTGGGCATTACCGGCCTTATCGCCACCGGCATCTATATCGAAATGCATCCGGAGAGAAGCCCCGCTGCAGGTCGTCGGCAGAAACAGGCCGTCGGCATCAACCTGCTACTGTTTGTCGGCGCCCAGGCGGCACTGGTCTTCATGGGTATCGGCGAGGTAATGGCGGCAGCACCGGCAGCGGGCGAGGGAGCGGCGGAGATCTCTCTCGGTATGGGACTGGCCATTATCGGCGTGGGTATCCCCACCGCCTTGAGTACCGTCGCCGCAGGTATTGCCGTAGGCCCCATCGGCGCTGCCTCGCTGGCGGTGCTGGCAGAGAAGCCAGAGATCTTTGGTCGTACTCTTATCTACCTCGGACTGGCGGAAGGTATCGCCATCTACGGACTGGTGATGAGTATACTGCTACTGGATAAGTTGTGAGCAGAAGATGAACGGGCAGCCACCCGACCACTCATCGACGCGCATGCTGTTTATGGGCGATGCCTCTCTAACCGATGGCTTTCAGCTGATCGGTTTTGAGACTTGGCCCGACCCGACAGTGGCGGAGCTGGATCAAGTGCTGAAAAAGCTGGTGGAGAGTAAACAGAACGCCTTTATCGTCATCGACAGTGAGCTCGCTCAGCACAACCCGGCGATGCTGAAACACATTCGTGAAGAGGGGGGGCGCATTGTGGTCACCGAGGTGCCGCCACTGAATGACCCGGATAACTGCGACTGCATCATCGACCGCCAGATACAGACGCTGCTGGGAACCCCCCTGGCAAGTGAGGATTGATTGTGGATCAAGTTAACGAACTCGAATCGGCCATACTGAGCCGCGCCAACCGACTGGCAGTAGAGTACCGCGAACGTGCAGAGCACAGCCGCGACCATATTCTCCGTGATGCCCACGACAAGCTACATCTGCGTGAAGAGCGGGAGGTGTTGATTGCCAAATCCAAGGCCGAACGTACCTATCGTCGGCAGGTCCAGTCAAATGAGCTAAAGCTGCATAAGGAGATGGATCACCTGCGCTGGAACCTGGTAGAGGCGGTGCTGGAACGATTAACCAACAATATGCGGCAACTGGCTGACAGCAATAAAGAGTACCTGCCACTACTCAAGGCGTTTATCCACAAAGGGACACGCCTGTTTCAACAGCGGGAGCTGGTAGTGGTGGTCAACGCCAAAGACCTGGAACGGCTGCAGCCGATATGGGAAGCGTTTGCACAGGAGGCGGCGCCCGATAAGCAGCTGACGCTCAGTATCACGCCCATAGAGACACTCGGCGGGGTACTGATACGCACAGAAGATAACCGTATTCGTCTGGACAACACTTATGAAGGACGGCTAGAGCGGCTTAGCAATCACCTCCATCAGGTAATTATCGAACGGTTGCTACCAGCCAGGCTGGCCCAAGAGAGTAGAGAAACGGTGGTATGAGCGAGAATAAAACAGGCATCATTCAAGAGATCAACGGCCCCATTGTCACTATCCGTATGCCGGGGGTGCGCAATGGTGAACAGGTAAAGATTGGCGAGATGGGGCTTTACGGCGAAGTGATCAGTCTCAAAGGTGAGAATGCCCTGGTCCAATCCTATGAACCGACCGAGAGCATCCGTCCTGGTGGTCCGGTAGAGGGACTCGGCTGGCCCCTCTCTGTTGAGCTGGGGCCGGGACTACTCGGCAGCATCTTCGATGGTGTTCAGCGACCACTGGAGACGATATTCCATACCGCCGGTGACCATATCCCTCGTGGACTGAACCTCCCGGCTCTAGACCGTGAGAAGGAGTGGCATTTCTGCCCCACCGAGGCGCTTGAACGAGGCACCTGGATCAATGCCGGCGCCCTTCTGGGAACAGTTCAGGAGACACGAGTGATTGAGCATCGCATTATGGTACCGGCTCACTTCCAGCGTGGTGAGTTAATAGAGCTGGCCCCCGAAGGCGACTACCGACTTGAGGATACCATCGGCCGTATCCGCACACCCCTGGGACAGGTTCATAAACTCAGACTCTTCCACCGCTGGCCAGTGCGCACCCCCCGCCCCTATCTACAGCGTGATCACGGTGTCGCCCCGTTAATCACCGGGCAACGCATACTCGACACCTTCTTCCCCCTCCTGAAGGGCGGAAAAGGTGCCGTTCCCGGCCCCTTTGGCGCAGGCAAGACGGTGGTACAGCAGCAGATTGCCCGTTGGTCCAACGCCGATATCGTCATCTATGTCGGTTGCGGTGAGCGCGGTAACGAGTTGGCGGATGTACTGGAGACCTTTCCCCAGCTGCAAGACCCCTACTCCGGCCACAAGCTGATGGAGCGCACCCTGCTGGTGGCCAATACCTCCAATATGCCAGTAGTGGCGCGGGAAGCATCGATCTACGTTGGCATGACCATGGCCGAGTACTATCGCGATCAGGGCTATGACGTGGTGATGCTAGCCGACTCCACCAGCCGCTGGGCTGAAGCCTTGCGCGAAGTTTCAGGACGACTCGGCCAGATGCCGGTGGAGGATGGCTACCCCGCCTACCTCGCCTCCCGACTCGCTGCCCTCTACGAGCGTGCAGGACGGGTTGAGAGCTTCAGTTGCGGCAAGGGATCGGTCAGTTTGATCGGTGCGGTATCACCACCCGGCGGCGATTTCTCCGAGCCGGTAACCGCCCACACCAAAGAGATCATCCAGACATTCTGGGCGCTATCAAAGGAGCTGGCCGATGCCCGCCACTACCCGGCCATCGACTGGGTAGACAGCTTCTCCGAGCATGTCGATACCGCCGCCGAGTGGTGGCATAAGGAGATCGACCCCAGCTGGAGGGCAAGACGCAGCCAGGCGTTGACGCTACTGGCCCGTGATGCCGAACTTTCACGCATCGTCAATCTGGTGGGGCCGGAAGCGCTCTCCTCCGCCCAGCGCTGGGAACTTGAAGGGGCCGCCCTGATCAAGGAGGGGGTATTGCAGCAGAGCGCCCTCGACCCGGTAGATACCTTCTCATCACCGGAGAAGCAGTTTGCTCTACTCGACATGGCGCTCACCATCCTCGAAAAGGGGGCTGAATTGATAGAACTTGGCATCTCGGTCCAGGAGCTGACCGCACTCCCCATGCTGGCCAGGGCGCGCCGGGCCAAGCAGACATACGACAGTGAACAGGTGGGAAAAATACACGAAATGAAGGAGGAGTTCCTCCATGAGTTTCACAACATCCGGCTTGAATACGCCAAGTTCAAGGAGCACGCAGAATGAGCGCCAAGGAGTACCGATCCGTATCCTCCGCCCAGGGTGGCCTGCTCACCGTTGCCGGTGTACCCCAAGTTGCTTTTGGTGATCGCGTCATTATCCGCGACCACCAAAACAACCTCCGTAATGGGCAGGTGATTCGCAGTGCCAGAGACGAAGTACTGGTTCAGGTATTCGAGGGCACCGATGGCCTCGACCTGGAGAGCACCTGGGTGCGCTTTCTCGACCAGCCGCTGGAGATCAGCCTCTCCCCTGAACTGCTGGGTAGGGTCTTCACCGGTCTCGGTGAACCCAAAGATGACCGCCCCCCCATCGTCTCCAATATTCGCCGCAGTGTCAGTGGCTCGGCCATCAACCCGGCGGCCCGTACCTATCCACGGGAGTTTATCCAGACCGGCATCTCCTCCATAGACGGCCTCAACTCTCTGGTGCGTGGGCAGAAGCTACCGATCTTCTCTGCCTCGGGTCTACCCCACAACCGCCTTATTGCCCAGATCGTGCGTCAAGCACGGCTGGTAGATGAAGAGAGCAGCTTCTCCATCGTCTTCGCAGCGATGGGCGTCTCCTACAGCGATGCCCGCTTTTTTCAGGAGGAGTTCGCCTCCTCCGGTGTCTTGGGTAACGTAGTGATGTACGTCAATCTGGCAGACGATCCCCCGGTGGAACGCTTGGCACTGCCACGGGTGGCACTCACTGCCGCCGAGTATCTGGCGTTTGATCTGGACCGCCATGTACTGGTGGTGATGACCGATCTTACCAACTACGCCGAAGCGCTGCGGGAGGTATCCACCGCCAAGGGAGACGTTCCCTCACGCAAGGGCTACCCCGGCTACCTCTACTCCGATCTGGCGGAGATCTACGAGCGCTCCGGGCGCATCAAGGATCGCCACGGCTCCATCACCATGGTGCCGGTGGTGACCATGCCATCGGATGACATCACCCACCCAATTCCCGACCTCACCGGTTACATCACCGAGGGGCAGATCGTACTCAGCCGCGACCTCAACAACCGCGGCATCTACCCCCCGGTTCACATCTCCCCCTCCCTGTCGCGCCTGATGAAGGACGGCATCGGCAAGGATGACACCCGAGAAGATCACCCACGAGTCGCCAACCAGCTCTACGCCCTCTACGCCAGAGCTCAGGAGACCCGTAACCTAGCCTCCATCATCGGTGCCGACGAGCTGTCGGAACGGGACCGCCGCTACCTACGCTTTGCCGATGAGTTCGACACCCTATTCGTAAGCCAGGGAGAGGATGAAGATCGCACCATTATCGAGACCCTCAACCTCGCCTGGGAGTTGTTAAGCATGTTCCCCAAAGACTCCCTCAGCCGAGTGAATGAGACCGATCTGGCTAAATATCACCACTCGGGAGAGTAAAAAAACGTGGCCCAGCAGCGCATCAAAGCCCCACCCACCAAAAGCACACTGCTCAACCTAAAGCGGCAGATGCAGTTTCTGGAAGAGGGGCATATGCTACTCGAGCGCAAACGCGAGCTGCTCACCCGGCTGCTTTATGAGCGTATAGGTGAGTACCGAAAACAGCGAAAACAGACCCGCCAGGCACTGAAACAGGCTTACCACTGGCTCAGTGTCGCCCACCTGCGCATGGGCAGCCGCACCCTACAACAGGCCGGGCTGGGAACCTCACCAACCCTCGAAATAGAGATCATTCCCCGGCGCAGCCTGGGAGTCGAGTACCCTGCAGTATCGGCAAAAAAACTGCCCATGGAGCCCGTTGGACTACTCGGCACCGATGCCAGCTTCGACGAAACACGCAAAGAGCTGACAGAAGCCGCACTGCTACTGGCACGCATGGGAGAGTCCCAGATCGCCCTCAGCCGACTCATTGCAGAGCAGCGCAAAGCACAAAAACGGGTAAACGCCCTCAAATACAACATCATCCCCCGCTACTACAAAACCATCCGCTATATCGAATCACTACTGGAAGAGGAGGAGCGCAACACCCTGTTTCAGATCAAAGTACTGAGAAGTGCGGGTGACTAAGCGGAGATAGCCTGAGTCTAGCCAAATAAAGGTATCCAGCCAGAAATAACCACTTCAGGCGGCCACTTCCAAGAGAGTTGAATTATAGTTACCGTATTGGCAACTATTCAGCAGGGTTTAGGGACGGAATTGTGACCGATAGGGAGCGATGTAGGGCATACAAAGAGCGCATCCGAAACGCCGTAGAGTCATAGCGGCAGTCATGATGGAGTAGTGCACAAGCAGCTCTGCTGCGATGTGCAATACGGAATCGTGACATACGCAGAACGGTCAGGTCATAACGGCTGTCGCCTAGGCGAGTCGATTTTGGGGACGGGGATGTCCCAGAATCTTTCACGAGGTAGCGACACGCTTGAGTATATCTTTAAAGGATCACCTCTCGACTGGCCTCAGCATACCGGCATCGACTATACGAGCCGATATCAATCACACACGAAGCTCACTAGCTGTTAGCCAATGAGGGCTGATCAACGCTTTCATCTCACCAACCGCTGACGCCAAGCCGGTAAAAACGGCTCTGGATATAATTGAGTGACCAATATTGAGCTCTACTATGCCGTCAATGGCAGCAATCGGTTTAACATTGTGGTAATCGAGCCCATGGCCAGCATTAACTTGTAGTCCCATCTCATTTCCGTAAACAACCGCTTGCCTGATCTTCTCCAACGCTCTCTCTTGACTAGCCCTGTCTACCGCATCAGCATAATGACCGGTATGTATCTCCACCACAGGAGCGCCCACTTTGGTGGCAGCCTCAAGCTGTATTGGGTCGGCATCAATAAACAGAGAGACCCGGATATTGCCCAGTGCCAAGGCTGAGCAGTAATCAGTCAGATAATCCATATTAGAGGCTACATTTAAGCCCCCCTCGGTGGTCAACTCTTCACGGCTTTCAGGGACCAGGCAACAGTCAGCAGGCTTGGTCTTCAAGGCGATCTTCAGCATCTCCTCTGTAGCTGCCATCTCCAGATTCATATGGGTCTGCAGTGTGTCACTCAGCATGGCAATATCACGATCCTGTATGTGGCGTCGATCCTCACGCAAGTGGACCGTAATTGAGTCTGCACCAGCCTGCTCAGCCACCAGTGCCGCCTGAAGGACTTCGGGATAGCGCGTACCCCGCTGCTGCCGCAAAGTTGCGATATGGTCAATATTGACACCGAGCAGTATCTCATTAAGTCTATTCATACCTGATTCCAACTATCTGATTATCAATTTTTTGTTAGGGCATTATGCATTTGAAAATACACGACATTTCATCTTACGAACCAATTCATCCGTAGCATAAAAATATTATAGTGCTTCTATTCCGGCAATATACGCTTGAACCAAATCATACATTATGGGCATTCTTGCAATTATAGCCTCAACAGGTGACCTTGAGACAAGCTCCTTACCTTCAAATACTGCACCTACAACAAAGGTTGACAAGTCTCCGAATGTATTTTCTTTATCGGGCTCTTCGAAGAATAGCAGAAGAGGATCAGGTCTCCCATTGCACATCAGTCTCAGATGATTTGGCATCTTCTTACGGAACAGAGGAGAATTGAGCAAGAAATGGCCAGACCACTTCGATTGGAATTTCCTGGTGCGCTGTACCACGTTACTGCACGAGGAAAAGGAAAGGATAGGAATTTCAACCCACCAAGTCAATCGATTCCCCCGTCATAAGAAGGGGTATTTACGCCCTGACAAACAGAACACTGGTGCTAGTAATGCTGCGAACGCACTGGTAGACCCCATAAACATGGGTCTGGTCGCCTCTATTCCCCGCTGACAGGGGTAAGCAGCACAAGAGGTACCCTACAGGTCCGAAAGTGACCTGCAGATTTTGTATACTCATGACGGATAAGCTGGCTACCAGCTCACCGTCTGGTCATACTCGAATTCCGCAACCGGATCTACCCCATCATCAGACCACGCCAGACGCTGATCCAGCTATCTCAAAAAGTCCGCGCCATTGGGGGGGGCAGTAACACCCACCTGAAAGTTATCCATCGGCACTGGGTTATTGAGAAGTTACCAACTAATCAGTTTGCCAGTGTGCTGAGTACCTCTATGGCCTCGGCGATAGTCGCCACCGGATAGAGTTCAATTCCCGCTATCTTCTTCTTTGGTGCGTTGTCCTTCGGGACAATCGCCACCTCAAATCCATGCTTTCTGGCATCAGCAATTCTCTGTAGTCCATTGGCCACCGGGCGGATCTCACCATTGAGCCCGGTCTCACCAAAAATTACTGTATTTTTTGGAATCACCTCAGTTTTTAGAGAGGAGATCAAAGCGCACATCATCGCCAGATCGGCAGAGGTCTCTTGAATCTTTACCCCACCGACAACATTGAGAAAGATATCCATATCACTGGCAAAAATATTACCATGGCGGGCCAGTACTGCAATACCAAGCGCCAAGCGATTCTGATCAAAGCCGACAGTGAGTCGGCGGGGATTGCCGTGAGGTGATTCAATAGTCAGCGCCTGCAGCTCCACCAACAGTGGCCGTGTCCCCTCCCACAGCACGGTGATCACCGTTCCCGGACTCTCAGTATCGGAGCGGTTCAGAAAGATGGCACTGGGATTTTTTACCTGCGCCAAGCCGCTCTCCTGCATACGAAAGAAGCCGATCTCGGAAGTGGCGCCAAAGCGGTTTTTGTCGGTACGCAGTATTCTGAACTTCTCATCATCGGTGGATGAGATGGTCAGCGAGGTGTCGCAGATATGAGCCAAACTCATGGGGCCTGCCAGTGACTGATCCTTGGTGACATGACCGACAATAACAAAGGTGACCCCGCGCTGTTTTGCCAGCCGCGTCAGTGCCACTGCACTCTCACGCACCTGACTGACACCGCCCGGGGCTGAGTCGATACTCTCCCGATACATGGTCTGGATACTATCAATAACCACGAAACTGGGAGTGTGCTCTTCAATATACTGAATCACTTTGTCGGTGGATGTTTCGGTAAGCACTGAGATATTGGCACTGTTGGCTATTTTTAGACGCCTCGCCCTACCGGCTATCTGCTCAACGCTCTCCTCACCAGAGACGTAGAGTACCGCTCGGCTACTGGCAATCTCCGAGATATTCTGCAACAGGATGGTGCTCTTTCCAGCCCCCGGAGCCCCCCCCAACAACACCACTGAACCCGGCACATAGCCACCACCGAGCACCCGGTCAAACTCACTCAACCCCGAGGTAAAACGCGGAACGCTTTCGACATCCACCTCGTTCAGTTTTGTTGCTAATAGCGGTGCACCGGCGTAGCCGTGCCGGGTGGTGGCGGCACTGTTTTTTCCACTCGATATCCTTATCTCCTTCAGCGTATTCCATGCGTGGCACACCTTGCACTGCCCTGTCCAAGAGGGGTAGTCTGCCCCGCACTCGGTGCATACATAGTTTTTCTTGACCTTAGCCACCCAATTCAATCCTCGGCACACGGTTGGTCACTCCGCAGAAGAGCGCATAGGCGATGGTGCCCACATGCTCTGCAACCTCCTCCGCTGGCAACCCCCGGCCCCATAGCACCACCGTATCACCCACTGCGGCATGGGGCTGACTACGCAGATCCACCGTGATCATATCCATGGAGACTCGACCCACCAACGGTACCCGTTTAGCGTTAAGCAGCACGGGTGTACCCGAAGGGGCGTGTCTTGGGTAGCCGTCACCATATCCGACAGCTACGACACCTACCGACATCGCTTCAGGGCAGCGGTAGCTGCCACCATAGCCAATAGGCGCACCCTCGGGATAGTGGCTGACTGCGATCAGGCGACTCTCCATGGTCATAACGGGTCGCAGCCCCTCCTGTTCGGCTCTGCCGTTGATAAAAGGCGAGGCACCATAGAGCATAATACCGGGCCTTATCCAGTCGCTATGGCTCTCTGGCCAGCCGAGAATGCCTGCGGAGTTGGGAATACAGGTGGCGCAACCGATCTCTTTTGCCAGAGGAAGAAACAGCGCCAGCTGTGCCTCTGTCTTTGAATCATTACGATCATCCGCACTGGAGAGATGTGTCATAACACCCTCTACCGACGCTATAGCCGGTAGCTGTTGCAGCCCAACCCACGCTTCAAGTAGATCATCAGGCTGAAAACCGAGCCGGTGCATACCACTATCAGCTTTAAGCCAACAACGTAGTGGTGATGCTACCTCTTGCTGCTCCAGGATGCGCAACTGCTCAGCTTGGTGAATGGCCGGAATCAGCTGGTGATGTGACGCCAGTTGCAGCTCCTCGGCATTGAAAAAACCCTCGAGAATCAGTAGATCCTGAGTGAAGCCAGCCTCTCTGAGTGTTACCCCTTCGTCCACCCTCGCAACCGCCAGAGCATCGGCACCCGCGTCAGCCAATACCTTGGCTACCCGCAGTAGTCCATGGCCATAGGCATCGGATTTGATAACAACAAACACTCTGCTCCCGGGCACCGACTCCCGCGCCCGTTGCAGATTGTGTCTCATCGCAGTGAGGTCGATAAGTACTCGAGGCCCCATGAATTGCATCTCCAGAAAAAAGTGTCATTACCCACTATCTATGAGCGGGTGTAGTAAAAAAGTTCGTGACTATTCAGCTATACCTAATTCGGGGGCTGTTTTCACCAGGGGTCGGAGTCGATTGCGTCAAGACAGGTGGAAAATGCACTTTTTTACGGCGCAATGCTTCCGCTCCCAGCTCACGCGCCTTACCCACATCCATGTGGGCAATCGACTCCGACCCCAAGCACCAGCTGCACAAAGATTCAACCCTCTCCTCTACTGAGGGTGTCGCTAAAGCACGGATGCAGGACTGTCGGGTTAGGCCACGCTAACCCGACCTTCTAAAGCAGAGTGCTTTTGAGAAATTGAGTCTGTACCGCTGATCCAACCCCGCTAGGAGCCGGTCCTATTCTCGGACAGGCTCAGATGTATCCGCCTCTAATAGTCCCCATCGCTATACACATCGTTGATGTAGTTTTCAAATTTGGTGAACTCGCCCAGGAAGGTAAGATTGACCTTTCCAATCGGACCGTTACGCTGTTTGGCGATAATGATCTCGGCACGTCCTTTATCCGGGCTATCCTCGTTGTAGACCTCATCTCGATAGATAAAGACTACGAGATCCGCATCCTGCTCAATGGCACCCGACTCACGCAGATCCGACATGATCGGCCGTTTGTTGGTACGTTGCTCCAAACTACGGTTGAGCTGAGAGAGTGCAATTACCGGTACATTAAGCTCCTTGGCCAGCGCTTTCAGTGAGCGGGAGATCATGGAGATCTCATTGGTGCGGTTCTCTGTCATACCGGGCACCTGCATCAGCTGCAGATAGTCGATCATAATCAGCCCCAGCTCACCATGCTCACGCATCAGCCGCCTGGACCGAGCGCGCACCTCCAGGGGACTCATCGCTGGGGTGTCATCAATATAGAGTTTGGCCTCGGCCAGCAGGCTGACAGCGGAGGTGAGCCTGGGCCACTCGTCATCTTCAAGCTTGCCGTTTCGTACCCGTGTCTGGTTAATGCGCCCCAGGGAAGACATCATACGCATCGCCAACGCTTCACCTGGCATCTCCATACTGAAGACCGCCACCGGCAGACCGCTGTTGATAGCAACATTCTCTACGATATTCATGGCAAAGCTGGTCTTACCCATGGAGGGTCGACCAGCAACGATAACCAGGTCCGCTGGGTGAAGACCGGAGGTTCTGTCATCAAGATCGGTAAAACCGGTACTTAAGCCGGTGATCGGCTCATCCTGTTCAAACAGTGTCTCAATCTTATCCACCGCCTTGGTCAACAGCGACTTGATCGACTCAAATCCACCACGGTTTTTGGCACCCCTCTCGGCGATCTCAAACACCTTGCGCTCGGCCTCATCCAGCAGTTCGGCACTCTCCCGTCCCGCAGGTGCAAAACCGCTATCGGCCACCTCGGTGCCCACCCGGATCAACTGGCGCATCACCGAGTGCTCACGGACGATATCGGCATAAGCACGAATGTTGGCCGCACTGGGGGTATCTCTTGCCAGCGTTCCCAGGTAGATCAGGCCACCAGCCTCATCCAGCTGCCCATGGCGTTCCAAAGCCTCCGAGAGAGTCACCACATCGAAAGGCTGAGTACGGTCCGCCAGAAGCTCAACAGTGCGGAAAATTAGCTGGTGTTCACGACGGTAGAAATCGATCTCCACCACCCGGTCAGCAATCTGATCCCAGGCGCTGTTATCCAGCATCAACCCGCCCAGCACTGACTGCTCAGCCTGGATATTGTGGGGCGGCATCCGTAACGAGTCGGTATTCAACTCTAAAGGTGGTGGAATATCGGTAGGAAAGGGGGACTCTTGCATCGGATTCTGATCAGCTGGTTAGGGTCTGACAGGATAAGGGATGGCCACTCTGCGGGCAATGCGCAATCGATGAAAAAAGTGTAGAAAGAGGGTGCCGGAGGGCTATCTCACTGTACCAGGGAGCTATTATCTTATTTACAGGGTCAGGTGTAAGCGGCTGAACATCGTAACTTCTCAAAAAGTCAGCGCCATAGGGGTCGTCATACTCGGGACGGAGTCCGTCCTCGGGGCCGGGTGAGGTAGGGGGCGCCTCTACAATAAGCAGGATGAAATCATTACCAAGGGAGTTGCAATGGGAGGATGCCAGCAGCTCCCTCCCCCCATAGAGGGAAGGAGCTGTGGCATTTCTGCTACCCGCCAAAGCTGAAGAGTAGCAAATTGCCTACAGCAGACCGCTAATGACCAACCTTTGCAGCTGACCAAACCAAGCAGCTCAGTATGAAATGCTTTAGTCTTCGGCAGCTTCGATAACAAGCTTAATGGTCGCATCCACGTCGGAGTGCAGGTGAACCTGCACCTCAAACTCACCCGTGGTGTGGAAAGGACCGTCAGGTAGGCGGATCTCTTTCTTCAACAGCTCGACACCGGCTTCGGTGACTGCGGCAGCAATATCGGCAGTGCCGACAGAACCGAACAGACGACCCTCATCACCCGCTTTACGGGAAACAGTAACGGTGACCTCTTCCAGCTTTGTCTTGCGCGCTTCAGCAGTAACCAGAACTTCACCCGCCTGGGTCTCAAGTTCAGCACGGCGAGCCTCAAAAGCCTCGACATTACTCTTGGTGGCGGCAACCGCCTTGGATTGGGGGATCAGGTAGTTGCGACCGTAACCGGATTTAACCGCTACTTTATCGCCCAGACCACCCAGGTTATCTACTTTCTCTAACAGAATAACTTCCATCGTTATTACCCCTGAACAGGTTTTAAACCTTCAATTCTATTCGTTTGGCCCATCTGCTGGTCGCATTCGAGCCCTAAAATCAAACCATCCATCTGCCATACCTGCCGTTGCCAGTAGTACGACTACATGAGGCATCGCCATAGCCAATAGGAGATACACCCCTATCAGCCAGCCTATGCCCGCCTTCATCCGATAAACCGCGCCATGCACCAGGGCCAGTCCACCTATAAACCAGCCGCTTAGCAGCAGCATGGCAATATAGCGAAGTACCGGCGCCACAGTCTCAGTCATCATGATCAGACCGAAGTAGAGCAGCGTGGCGATCAACAGGTAGCGAGGTAGCCTCAACTGGTGAAATTCGCTACGAAATCCACCCGGATTATAGAGCTTAGCCTGCCACCAGCGAGCTAACAGCAGCGTGATCATCAACTGCAGAAAAAAACCTGCAACGACAACCCCCGGCATCCAATCGGCCATCCGGTTGAGCAGCAACGCCTGCTGGTCGGCCATCACAACCTGGGCATCCACCAGCGCCTGTACAAACGGCTCCAATAGCGCACGCCAGACAGTGACCGGATCCTCTCCCTGAAGATACTGGCTGACCAGCATCAGTAGGCTAAGAAGCAGTGCGGTCTGCAGAGTCAGCGCCAGTGAGCACGTCCTCCTCAGCAGCAGAGCCAACAGAAGTAGCGGCAGCCACATCAGCAGAACAAAGCCCACAATCGGCTTAACACTGCCAAACAGTAGCAGGCAGAGTACACCACCAGCGGCACTTGCCAACAGCAGGAGCAGAGCCCCGGCAGATGCCCCGCTACGCAGGGTAACCAGGGCAACCAGAGCGGTGCTGAGAATGCTCGTGGGCGGGAACATAATGGAGAGGATAGCCAAAAAGGCCACCATCATCACAGCATGTATCCTGCTCTGCATCGCCAGAGAGGCTAACCCGTGCATCTTCCCTCAACCGGCAAATTCAAACAGTTTCCGACGCTACCAGACAGATGCGACGGTTTGACATATCAGCTATGGCTATCGGTGTATGGCAGCAGTGCCAGAAAACGTGCCCGCTTAACGGCAGTGGTCAGCTTACGCTGATACTTGGCCTTGGTGCCGGTAATACGGCTAGGGACAATCTTTCCGGTCTCGCTAACAAATGCCTTCAGCAGGTTAAGGTCCTTGTAATCGACCTCGGTAATGCCTTCGGCGGTAAAGCGGCAGTATCTTCTACGACGAAAATAACGTGACATCTCTATCTCTCTATTCA
>JBEVXV010000483.1:0-5675 GCA_040505915.1 Sedimenticola sp.
TGACTATTAAGCATCAGCGATCACTCTCATTGTAGGAACTCCGCCCTCGGCGATAGGGTGTTGCAGGGAGTGTGCGACGTTCATCGCGGCGCGGTCGCCATAAAATGTGCTTCATTAAAGGAGGGGGAGCTTCTACAATCACCTATTTTCGTATCTGAAGTTGAATAGTTACAAGGCTATTTTTTTACCAGGGGCCAACTGAATAGTTACTTGAATGGTTACAATCAATACACAGTTAAGCACCCCTTTGCACTCCTCTGCGCCCACTTTATTCGATATTCCATAAAACCGATGCAGCTGATAAACCAACCCGCTTTTCTCCTCACCCGACAGTGGCGTGATACTCCGGTTGGTATTGAGCTCGAACTCTGGGCCACTAGTGAAAAAGGTACCCTGCGTCTGGTCATACCCGGCCAGCAGGCGATCTGCTTTGTTGAGCGCCTTAACAGCATGGATGCTGGCAACATCCATCTCCAGAGAAAACCCCTCGAACTCCGTAGCCTTGCAGATGAGCCTGTGGACGGCCTCTACTTTCAGCAGCAGCGGCAACTGCTGCAACTACGTGAGCGTGCCGCTAACCAGGGTGTCATGCTGCTGGAGTCCGATATCAAACCGGCTGATCGCTACCTGATGGAGCGTTTCATTACGGCACCGATGCAGATCAGTGGCGAGGCAAAAGTGAAAGCCGGTTACCTGGAGCTGCGCTCGCCACAGATCAAACAGGGGGAGTACCTCCCCGACTTCAGCTTTATCAGTCTTGATATAGAGACCGATGGTATTGATGGAGAGATCCTCTCCATCGCCTTCTGCGGCCAGGGTCATGAAGAGATATTGATGCAGGGAGAGGGGAAGCACTGGCCCTGCGACCTCCCTGTGCACTGGTTCACTAGTGAAGCATTACTGTTACGGGGTTTTATTAAACGATTTCAGCAGCTCGACCCCGATCTAATTCTTGGCTGGAACCTGATCAACTTCGATCTCAACATCCTCGACCAGCACTGCCGCCGACACCGTATACCTTTCGCCATCGGACGCGCTAATAGCACCGCCGCCGTGCTGCAACCCCACCAACCGGGGCAGCCACGCATCGCCAGTATTCCGGGACGGGTGGCACTGGATGGTATCGATAACCTACGCGCCGCCTTCTGGTCATTTGAGAGTTTCGCTCTGGGAGATGTGGCCGCAGAGCTTTTAGGCCGAAAAAAGCTGATCGAGAGCAGCGGCGACGAGAAGATTGCAGAGATTCGCCGCCTCTACCGCGAAGACCGCCCCGCCCTCGCCGCCTATAACCTGGAGGATTGTCGTCTGGTGGAGGCTATCTTCGAAAAAACTGACCTGCTTAACTTCATCACCCAGCGCAGTGTTATGACCGGCCTGCCCCTGGGTCGACAGGGGGGCTCGGTTGCCGCCTTTGACAACCTTTACCTTCCTCGACTTCACCGGGCGGGAGCCGTCGCCCACGATATCGGTGCCATTAAACACAACATCTCCAGCCCCGGTGGCTACGTGATGAATTCCCAGCCCGGACTTTACGATAATGTACTGGTTCTCGACTTCAAGAGCCTCTACCCCAGCATTATTCGCACCTTCCATATCGACCCACTGGGGATGGTGCGCCCTGGCGATAATCCTGTACCCGGCTTTCTCGAAGCACAGTTCTCACGCAGTGAAGGGATACTGCCCGGCATCATCAGCGACCTCTGGAAAAAGCGTGACCAGGCTAAGCGGGATCACAATAAGCCTCTCTCACAAGCGGTCAAAATCATCATGAACTCTTTTTATGGTGTACTCGGCTCCAGTGGCTGCCGCTTCTTCGATCCGCGTCTGGCCAGCAGTATCACCCGCCGTGGGCATGAGATTATCACCCGCAGCCGTGACTGGCTGGAACACCAGGGCTTCCAGGTGATCTACGGAGATACTGATTCGGTGTTTGTACTCCTTGGCAGCGGTCACTCGGAAGATGAGGCCAAGGAGACGGGAGAGCGGCTCGCCAAAGCACTTAACCTGTGGTGGACGGCAACCCTCAAAGAGGAGTTCCAACTCCCCTGTCAGCTGGAAATAGAGTTTGAAACCCACTTTATACGCTTTCTTATGCCCACTATCCGAGGCTCGGAGACCGGCAGTAAAAAACGCTATGCTGGCTATCTGCGCGATAGCAAAGGGGAGTATCAGATAATCTTCAAAGGATTGGAGAGCGTGCGTAGCGACTGGACACCCTTGGCGCAGATATTCCAGCGTGAACTCTATCGTCGCATCTTCTTCAACGAGCCCTATGAGGCCTATGTCGCTGACACCGCGACACAGTTAAAGGCGGGTGAGCTGGATCATCTACTGGTCTATCGCAAGCGGCTGCGCCGCAAGCTGGACGATTACACCCGAAACGTTCCACCCCATGTACAGGCTGCACGCAAGCTTGGGAAGTCAGGACGTTCAATCCGATACCTGATCACCCTCAATGGACCCGAGCCGATAACCCAGGTAGTCAGTCCGATCGACTATCAACACTACATCGACCGTCAGCTGGAACCGGTGGCAGACGGCATACTGCACTTTGTTAATGACAGCTTTGAGCGCATCACCGCCGATCAGATGAGACTTTTCTGAGCTGTTCACTGCTGAATAGACACAGGAACGACAGAGCGCATAGGAGAGACCCGACGTCTAATCAGACAACCTCCAGCGAATACCCCACACAGGGATCAATGGCGTTGATCAGCCAGCTTGCCTGCTGCCGCAGTTCATCAGTGGAGTTCCCATCGAGAGTCATCAGCCCTTGGGCTAATACTCCCTGAGGATGAAAGTTCCACTCGGTAGGGGCAAGAATTCGATAATCTGCTACCCGTTGATCCACAAGCTCCACCCGATGAACCAAGCGCCCCCTTGCGGCTTCGATCTGGGCAATACCGACATTTGCAACGGGCGACCTATCAGGAAGCGGGCAAGTACCGCCACCTGAATAGCCAAGGCTCTGCCGCAAACGTCCCGGTACGCCAGCCAGCTCCACCAACCGCGCCAGCATACGTGGTAATAAGCCACTGCCATGGTCAGCAGAGAGCCGGTTCACCAGAGGGTGCGCTCTCATCCGGGTATAGGAAGAGGTCTCACAGCAGTAACCCTCATGGGTAGGTAGCGCGATAAATGTATCCGCCTCACAGCCGCTCAGCCGCGCCTCCAGCACCTCCTCCGTCAATTCAGGAAGCGCCGTCGAACGTGCAGAACCGACAGCCCCCCACCCTCTGTCAGCTAGCTGCTGAAACAGTTGTGCCGGTATAGATCCACATCCTTTTAGCCAGTCCGACAAGCGCTCGCCCGTCTCCATCTCCAGCCACTCATTAGGCGCTTGCAGGTAGATGGCGTGCTCCAGCAGCTGCTCCAGCTGTCCAATGATATGTTCCAGCTTCTGGCGGTCTGGCTCTGTGGGCTGCTGACCGACACGAAAGGGCTCTCCATCTGGGTAAAGAGCAGCACGAAAGTCCGCAAACAGACCCATGGCAGCGGCCACCGGTGCGGAGTCTGGTGGTTGACCGAGAAAGCCGCTCCAGTCGAGGAGAATACGCCAGATATGCTCTCGCGCAGTCTCGAACCAGACAAGCATCTCTCGCGCCGCCCGCCGCCCGCTATCAGCCTCTATGCCCAGAGCCTGCTCACATGCCTCGACGGCAGCACAGGCCTGAGCAGTACCGCAGACACTATAGAGCAGAGGCAGGGTTCTGATCACCTCATCTACCGCTTTGCCAATAAAAATTTTTGGCGTATGCAGAGGCCGGGTGGAGTGAATAGAGACAGCCCGCTCCCCCTTATCCCATCCGCTTAACCTAATAATCAGGCCTCCCTCAACCGCACCATCCATCGCCACTCCCCGCTCTGCTCAGTCAATATCACACGCTATTCAATCACCCCGGCCATCTGACTAGATTGATGAAATTGTACAGATAACCTACTACAGTATAAGGTGACATTAGAGACTACACAGCCACAATCACGGAAAATCGATGGAAAACTTCTTTATTGGCCGTCAGGCCATACATGACCGTAAGATGCGGGTTTTTGCCTACGAACTGCTCTATCGTGAAACCAGCGAAAACTCCGCCCATATTGAGGATGGTGACCGCGCCTCATCACTGGTTATCCTCAACGCTATCGGTGATATTGGACTTGATCGCCTAGTTGGCAAATCCAAGGCCTTTTTCAACCTGACCAGAAATCTCCTGCTGCAGGAAGCACCGATTCCACTGGATCAATCACAAGTGGTGCTGGAGATTCTTGAAGATATCGAAGTGGACCAAGCGTTTATCGATGGAATACACAACCTCACCGAGGAGAAGTACAGCATCGCCATCGATGATTTTTATTTTGAGGATAAGTGGACACCACTCTACCCCTATATCGATATCGTCAAGATTGAGGTGCCACTGATAGATTGGGAGACCGTAGAAGAGAGGATGAGACCCTTACGTCAATATAACATCAAATTATTGGCGGAAAAGGTAGAAACCCAAGATCAGTACAACCGCCTGTTCGATATGGGATTCGACTACTTCCAAGGCTACTTCTTCTCCAAGCCCGCCATGGTTAAGGGGAAACGACTGGAGGATAATCGGCAAGTTGCCATCAGACTACTGGCCGCACTGAACGATCCCAGAACAACCAACCAAGGACTGGAGCAGTTAATAACCCAGGACGCCACACTTAGTTATAGAATCCTCCATCACCTCAACTCAGCGGCCATGGGAATGCCGCGCAAGGTAGCTTCCATCGGTCAGGCAATCGTCTACCTGGGACTTCGCCAGGTTCGATCCTGGGCAAACCTAATTGCCCTCGCCGGTATCGGTATAGTCCCCGATGAGCTTTTCAATACCGCCCTTGTGCGTGCGCACATGTGTCGCAGGCTACTGACTGAAAACAAGCAACCGCACCTCGAAGATACCGGTTTTATGACGGGGCTACTATCAAATATTGGCACCCTCATGGGACAACCGATTCAGAAGGTGCTAAGTAACCTACCCTTGGCCGATGAGGTCTGTGATGCGTTACTCAAGGGAGAAGGCGCGGCAGGAGAAGCCCTCACTTGCACCCTCGCCTACGAGCAAAATGATTGGGAAAATGTACAATTCAAAAATTTTGATAAAAAACAGATTCGCGATATATACCTCAACGCATCAGACGTGGCATTCAAGGAACATGAGGCCCTGTTCGGATAGCGATACACTTCCGGTAACTTCTTTCAATTCATGACCTTCTGCCTTGCTCACAGGAGGCATAACTCTATTTATTCAGGCTTTTTCAGCGTTTCCTCACGGCCAAAAAACGGGCCTTGAGAAAATAAATCCATCCCGTTTTTATTTGAATTTATGGCAGTAATGAAGGTAAAAACAGCCACTTTCTGTAGTATCTTTGGTGATGGGTATATATGGCTGAGACAGCCAGTGTGATATTAAATTATTGCGCAATATCTTGAGGGATTTTATGCATATGGCGTTATACGGTTAGTAGCAGCATTGGGAATTATACTCGTTAAGAGCGGTGGCTGGGGGTATATTATGTGGAAAGCGTATAGCTGCTAGTTATGCAAAAACACTCAACCTAAGCAGAGGTAAACAATGCCAGCAATATCGTTGTTTTATGGAATAATCATATACATGTTTTGCTTTGATGATAAGAAGCATCATCTTCCG
>JBEVXV010000484.1:0-1959 GCA_040505915.1 Sedimenticola sp.
GATAAGCAACACGCGGTGCATGTGCTCTCCCTTAAATTTGAGTTTTAAAATATTTACCAGCGGATTATGCTCATATAAATTACATCAAAATGGAGATTATGTTACCAAAAATATAAATATGTAGAAAGAATGGAATAAATGTGATTTAAAAAGGAGTTAATTATCAAAATAGTTCAACACACGTGGTTCCATTGTGTGCTAGTTTGTGACGTCATCCCTAAATATAGCAGCATCGCTCTGCGGCTAGCAGAACACATCAGCAATACCGTATATACTCTATTCATTACACAATGTCGGAGAGTTTAGAATTACACCTGACAAACTCCGAGGATACTATGAATTCAAGCAGTGCCAGCACTATTCTCCTACGTGGAGAAAGTCTGTCAGAGGAGCCGAAGGACGCTTTCGAAAACGTACTGTACCGGACGACTCAGGATGACAACAAAACGCAGCTAACATTCGTGTCAAATGTGTTTTTCCAAGACTTCTTGAGTAAGATGCAGTCTGATTTCACGAACAGTATGAGCCCTGAAAACGCCACATGCATCTCAAGGTGCTCCACACATGTAAAGGGACTGCGCTGTGAAATTGTGATGGACAGTGACAAAAGGACAGTATGTGTTACCGGGGTTGGTCACAAAATGTGGAAGGAATGGAGATTTGTCAAAATCGCGCACTCGCTATTTAAGCAATTTGTGGAGACTGTGGACGCAAATGGTCAAGTAGGGACATTTGACAATGAAAATGAAAGTCAACAATTTTCAAATACTGATGTCAGTGCGAATATTGGGGCAAATACGTCGATGCCACTCACGCCAACGTACGCCAGCACACCATTTCACACACAGCCACCTGCCGCTATGAATGAGAACATTGTTACAAAGCTAGTGGAGAAAATTGACAGCATGGAGAGAGAAATAAATAGCCTCAAAACGACTTTGATCCAGTTCATGGAGAAAATTCCTACGCCGCTCTACTCCAATGTCGTCTCGTCACAGCCAGCAAAAACAAAGGCCCCGTCTTCACAGCCACAGAAACAGCGCAACCAACAGGAAGTCATAAATATAAGTGACAGCAGATCGTCGAAAGTTACCAGCGAGACAAATCGACAGGTACCACCAGTACAAATTCAAAGAACGTGCCAACTGGGTGCTACACACAGAGCACATGAGAAAGTCATACCAGTTGTCATCAGTAACCGACCAAATACGGACGCTTCGCTATCGTCGATAAACCTTTCGGTGGAAAATCATGAGAATCCCGCTAACAATCAAGTACCGCCTCATGCGGCGCCCCAATCAGTGAACAAAATCTTGCTAATTGGGGACTCGATTTTGAATGGAGTAAATGAAAATGGACTGAAGGAGGGGGTTCATAAACGGTCGATAGGGGGTGCCACCGCAGATACAATTGTAAACGAACTCTCTATGTTTGACATGAAATCGTTCAACACAGTTATAATACATTGTGGGGGAAACGACGCATCAAATGGGATTGACATTGAACTTTTCGAAGAAAAGTATGATCAGCTAGTGGGTCTCGTAAAAACAGGAAACCCGGCCAGCAATGTGCTGTTGTGTAAAGTGGCACCTCGCGGTGACGTGGATGTAACTGATGTAAACTCCAGCATCAGCAGATTGGCTGCACATTGGAAGGACCACAAAGTGCAGTGTATTGCTGAAACCCATGATCTGTTTTATGGGAAAGATGACGTTCCCCAAGCGAGATTCTACAATCAGGACAGCATACATCTCTCGCGTTCCGGAATAAAACGATTCGTGAGCTGTATACATCGCCACATCGATCTGGTACACGATTACAACAGGTGTGTCTTTGTACCGAGGCCACACAGCGGGGGAGATCATGTATACCCCGGCAATCAAAACACACGTGACCAGTGGTCGGCTCCATTCGGACAATTCAGACAGCAGCTGGGAAGAAATAATGGCTCTAGAAACA
>JBEVXV010000484.1:2059-6385 GCA_040505915.1 Sedimenticola sp.
AACAACATGCGTGCTCCACGGTTCAATAACGCCAACCAGGCCAGATCTCAGAATAATTATGGACGTACGCGATCACTGAAGTGCTACTACTGTGATATGACTGGGCATAAAATTCACGATTGTTGGAACAGATAGCGGTTAGGCATTAATGCCAATACAGAGAATAGCATACTACATATACCTGTGAGAAACCAGTTCAATATATTAACGTCCTTGTGCGGTGGTTGTAACAAACGTGTTTGTGTATGCAATGATTCTTGTTCTATATTAGAAATGCAATTAGAAGATGTATCTGTGTCGCATGTAGATATATGTACTAAATCTATACGTGTAGATAGAAAACACACCAGCAAACCAACATGCATAAGTGATGATGATAATACGCCTTCATGTCAAAATGTGCCCACTGATGAAGTACATGTAAACACATCTCACATTTCGTCGGAAACCGAAAATAATACACCTACAAATGATTCTTTCGGCATTAATTTAGATCTAAACAGTAAAGGACTCAATATTGGCTATTTAAATATTCAGGGAATATGTGCAAATAATCTAAGCAAATTTGAAGAACTTAAAATAATGCTTACCTCACCAGAAAATACAAATTTGCATATTTTCGGATTAAGTGAAACGAAATTAAAAGATAACAAAATGACAAGTGTTTTTTATGTAAATGGATTTCAGACACCTTTTCGCAAAGATAATCCTACAAACGCCGGTGGGGGGCTAATGGTATATGTACGAAATGGAATTAATGCGAAACGTAGGTCCGATTTAGAACAATTTGAAATAGCGTGTATATGGCTAGAAATAACTCCCGAAAAAGGTAAATCATTTTTGATAGGATGTATGTACAGGCCACCTGATTCTAAGGTGGAATGGGTAGACCGATTCGAAAACTTCATAGATCATATACTCAACGAAAACAAAGAAGTCATTATTTTAGGCGATATAAACAAAAATTTGATAGGTGAACAAACCAACATCGACTGGCTAAATTTTATACATTCATTAGGACTCACTCAGTTAATAGCTGAACCAACTCGAGTTACAAGTACCTCTAGTACATTAATAGACCACATTTATACCAACTGCGAAGAAAATATTTGTCATGCTCGTGTAAATAAATTGTGCATGAGCGACCACTTTGCTATATTTTGTAATCGTAAAATAAACCACACTGCTTCAAAAAACTCACATCAGACAATTACATATAGATCGTTCAAACATTTCGACGAAGCAGCGTTCAAAAATGATCTAAACTTAGTGCCATGGGAAAATATTCAAAACTACGAACAAATTGATGATATTTTGTCAAAGTGGATGGAAATGTTTTTAGAAGTGGTAAAAAAACATGCCCCGATTCGAACACATAGAGTAAAAAATAAAATACAACCAGACTGGTTTTCATCGGATATATTAGATTGTATTAAAGAAAGAAACAAATGCAAATTAAACGGCCAAATGAACAGATATACATTTTTGCGAAATAAAGTGTCTACTATGATTCAAAATTCGAAGACAAATTCTTACAAGTCAAAAATAGAGGATGGAAAAGATGATCCTCGTTCAATTTGGAAGATTTTTAAGGAATTCGGCGCATCAAAATGTAGTGACAGCTCACAAAAGATTCTAGGCATAAAAGATGAAAATAACGTTGTCTGCACTGATAAAATAGAAGTTGCAAATATTTTTAACAGCTATTTTGTAAATATTGCTTCAAAACTTAAGGAACCTGTGTCATATTCTGATTCTGAAGAATTAAATGAGTTTATTAATTCCAAAGTCCCACCAAATGACAACTTTAGTATTCCTGATATTAATGATGCATTTGTTTATAAATTTTTATTGCACTTGGATACATCAAAGGCAACTGGACTGGATTTTATTGGCCCGCGTCTGCTAAAGATTGCGTCATCGTCAATAACAAGTAGTATTGTTTACATTGTTAATGCAAGTATTATCAAAGGTACTTTTCCCAAAACTTGGAAACAGGCCAAAGTGAATCCTATATACAAAAATGGTGCAAAAGACGAAGCAAATAATTATCGACCAATCTCTATATTACCAACTCTGTCCAAATTAATCGAAAAATGGGTACAAAAACATACCATGGAATATCTAAATAGTTTTAATTTGCTACATCAGACTCAAAGCGGTTTTCGAGCAGGCCATTCAACAGAATCAGCACTAATCTTAATGATTGATAATTTTTTGCATGCTATAAACCAGGGGAAACTAGTAGGTTGTATATTAGTCGACTTTCGCAAGGCATTTGATCTTGTTGATCACACAATTCTGCTCCAAAAACTCAAGCGTTACAAATGCACTGAACAGACTGTAAATTGGTTTAAGTCGTATCTAGAACAGCGAACCCAGGTCGTTTCAATAAATGGCGAAACATCCGAAGATATGAGTGTAAAGTATGGTGTGCCACAAGGGTCTATCCTCGGACCTGTACTTTTTCTTCTGTTTATCAATGATTTACCCTTATCTTTATCGGGGAATATAACAGGTACTGATCTTTATGCGGATGACACATCAATATACGACATTCAGACAAGCAAAGCAATTTTACAGAATAATTTACAACAAGCTCTTATGAAGCTAGGGAAATGGTGTAAATCCAATGGCATGCTTCTAAATACGGATAAGACAAAAATCATGTTAATTACGTCGAGACAAAAACGAACAAGTATGCTTGATAAAGTTCTGAAATTAAAGTATGATGACATAGACATAAATATGATTAATGGGGACAAGATTCTAGGTATACATGTTGACCAAAATCTTCAATGGAACACTCACTTCAATAATATTTGCAAAAAAGTATCTTCATATCTATGGCTTCTCTCAAAAATTAGGCCTTTCTTGTCAATTGAACACCGAACATTATTCTATAAAGCTTATATACAGCCACATTTTGGGTACTGTAATGTTGTTTGGGGAGACTCTTCTAGTGCAAATATCTATAAAATCACAAAACTTCAACGTAGAGCATGTAAACTAATTTTGGCGGACCAGTATACTGACCTAAGTACATCACTACAGATTTTAAATATATTAACTTTTGATGAATGCGTATTTTTCCAAAAAGCTAAAACCATGTATAAAATAACTAATGATCAAGCTCCTCCGTACCTATCTGACTTGTTTCAAATGCGAACTGAACATTTAGAACAGACAAATATGACACTGAGATCCTCGTTAAGTAACATGTATAAGGTTCCAAAGCCAAAATCTAACCTTTTTAAAAGCAGTTTATCATATTCTGGAGCAATAATATGGAACAGTATACCGTTGGAAATTAGAAATGCAAGTTCGCTAAATATATTTTCAATTAATTGCATGAAATGGATGAGAAATTATTAAGTAAAATATACTCGATGTAAATAAATAAATCGCAATGTCAGTAATGGTGAAATGTGCTACATGTACTATTGCGTTCTACTCCATTTTGCAAGAGACTCTGGTTTAGCTGTAAATACCGATGTATTCAATATATAATTGACCAGCTGGATACATGTAATTATCACGAATTAGTACTGGTCATTGGATCTCTCTATGTGTACTTTTTCAGTAGCAATAAATAATTAGCCTACACAGCAGCCATACAATGGACATTACGGCATACCATTCAGACATTGATGAAACATTACCACATATAAAGTATGTAAGGCCACGTGTGTCCCGGATATGCTTGTACAGTGGGGACTCTACACAACGAGCAGTATCTAACTTCACTGTCAAACTATAATATTTGATTGAATGATTGCTTGTATTTGACGACGGGACTGAATCGATGACCTACCATGCCGATTACAATAATACATGTATACGCCTGCATGCAATAATAATTATACGGAAATTTCCTAGATTTTCGCTTTCGACTAGGTTGTCTTTGTATTTTGCATAGTAGTTACACATACTTATAATACTAAACAGTGCATATATTTTCAGTTGAACGTGAAGTACGGTATTTCTCTTTGCTCTACTTCCATATGTACTTGAATCACATGACTGTCTCATCAGGCTCCCCACTGTACACGTAGCATTACAAGTTGTAAATTCGTGAGTTGATGTATGTAAATAATTAACCATGTACGTATTTCATTTTGTTCATGCCTGTATTATAATGTATACTATGTTACAGAGGGCCCCGGGGAAGATTGGTACTACCAACCGGGTTACCCTCTATAAATAAAGAATATCTTATCTTATCTTATCTTATCTTACATATGTACCCAGGTTCTTACGCCCAAGGTCACAAACTGAAACTTAGTATGTATGTTACTATCAAGGCTGCCAGCGAGGGGATTATCT
>JBEVXV010000485.1:0-5557 GCA_040505915.1 Sedimenticola sp.
TATCTCTGTTTAATCATTAATCAATAAGAAAATAATTAATTTTCCAAATGCTCGTACTCAGTTCAGTATAATTTATCAAGCATACATGCATCTATCTGTGGCATGTATCATCTCTTACACTCAGCTTATCATGTTTATTATCCATTTCATTCTATTTTAGACAGGCAGATGTTCCTCCCGCCTGTCAATGTCCGGATCAAGAACTCCAGGAGTAGTTCGTGGTGTTCATCACAATTTGACGACGGTTGGTAATTTATAACATTACATGCATACAATGTTCATAACATACATATGGGCACAACATAACATTGGGGTACAGTAGGCTAGTGATCGGTTGGGCTAAAGGGGCATGTACTACTGGATAGAACTACTTCAATATTAGTTTGAGTTAAACCAGGCAGATACATTTCCTTTATACAGTTTCAATTTATCGTGGTGTACAACCTTTGGTTTGTGCCTTGCACTTTCCTTGATTCTGTAGAGGATATCACTAATTTTTGTGATAACCTTGTAGGGACCTGTCCATGGTCTCATCAATTTACTACTCACTCCCACCTTTCTAACTGGGTTGTAATACCACACGGCATCACCCTCATGATATCTGGTGAAATTAGTCTTAACGTCATATTGACGTTTCATAGCATCACTTGCTACATGCAGTCTGTTTCGAGCAAATGAATGTATTTGGATTAATTCCTGCTCCAGATTACGTACATAATCTGATCCGTAGTTACTTTCTGTTTCAGGGTTCTGTATTTCAGGCTGTCCAAGCAGCAAGTCTATAGGTAGACGAATCTCGGAACCAAATGTCATCGCTGCAGGTGTAACACCGGTGGCTTCGTGTACAGAGCTGCGATATGCCATCATACAAAAAGGTACCATCTCATCCCATCGTTTCGGTTGTTCTGCTACAAAGGCAGCGAGCATATTAAGTATCGTTCGATTTGCTCGCTCAATCATTCCGTCTGAACACGGCCGACCACTCGTTGTCCGTGTTTTGGTGATATCAAACAATTTGCAGAATTCTTGAAATAATTGGCTTTCAAAGGTACGTCCTTGGTCTGTATGAATTAATAGTGGTACTCCCATTCTTTGAAAAACCTTGTCAATAAGTTCTGTCGCAACATGTTCCGCTCCCAAGTGTTTTATGGGTATTGCTTCTGTCCATTTGGTGAAGTAGCATCCGACCACCATGAGATAGTTATTTCCATTGGCGGTTCGGCCTAGTGGTCCAAGGAAATCTATGGCGATTCTTTCCCATCTAGCCCCAGAATTATATTGTTTCATGGGTGCTCGTGGCTTTTTGGTCGGTGTCTTGCGAGCTGCGCAAATTGAACATTCGCGGCACCAGTTTTCAACATCCTTTCGAAGTGCGTACCAAAAGAATCTTTGCCGTATCTTATGTAATGTTTTTTTCACACCTAGGTGACCTGCAGTCACACTATCATGCATCTGAGTCATTATTACTGGACGTAGTTTTTGTGGAACAACAAACTGTAGTTCCACCTCAGTTCCATAGTCATTTTCCCATTTCCTATACAACACTCCCTTCTGTACCACTAATGTTTCCCAGCGGTACCAGTAATACTTCAATTCAACGCTATGTTTGGATATATTTGACCATTCTGGCCTGGTACCTGTTTCGTACCATTCCATTACCTTCTTCAAAATTGGATCAGAATGTTGGGCTATGCTAATCTGCTCAGGGTTAAGATCTTCAACATTACTACTCTTTGCTTGTTCAGATTGAGGTGTCATAATTGGTGCATTTTCATTTCCACTAGTTTGTCTGGTCATATTTGAGGGTCCCGGTTCACTTTGTGAATCTGCATTGTTTCTGTCTGTACTAGTACAAGCCTCTTGTAAAACATTGCAGCTTATTTGAGTCGTTTTACTTTTGTGGGACTTTGCTGACTTGACAATTTTCCTATTATTAATCTGTGCAATGGAATCTGTCTCAATTTGTTTGAGTAATGAGCAAGTGGAAATATTCATTTCCCTCGAGTTTGCATCATTATCCCAACCTATTTGTTGATACATTGTCCATAGACAGATCAGGAATATTGCCAGCCCTGGTATAATGTGGTAGGGGTAAGAACAGGATACAAGCAACAATGCCAACATGGTGCATAACCAAGTTGTCTCCCTTGCACGGTGCTTGTCCGTCTGTTTTGGTGTAATCCTGGGTATTTCTGTGCTACACTTCTGGTTACTACTAACTGTAGCTGCACTATCTCGTCTCTTAACTTTCGCACTACTGTATACATCCTTAGATGTGTGTGCCAGATGACTAGGGGACTGTGGTGCATCGCCTGATATCATCCTATCGCGGCACGTTTTCGCCATGTCGCATTTGGCATCAGTTTCGGTGTAATTTCCCTGGATCAGAGTACAAGGATGGGGCTGTGGTGTGCCCCGATGGGTACTTGTATCAATGTCCTTTGTTTGCGATAAATTCACCTGTTTTCCTTCTGGATTTTGTCTGGGGAGGCTAAATTTTGCCTCGGTCCGCTCGCAATATCTACAGTCGTTATCATAACATGGACGCCTGCTGAGGGCATCACAGTTTGTATGAAGTTTCCCTGGTCGATGTTCAGTTACAAAGTCATATGTGTACAACTCGGTCAACCATCTGCTCAGTTGACCCTCTAGTACCTTGAAATTCAGCAACCAGCGTAAGCTGGCACAGTCGGTTATAATTTTGAACTCGTGTCCATACAAATAATGATGGAACTGGCGCAGAGCCAGAATCACGGCATATAATTCCCTTCTGGTCGCGCAATATTGCCGTTCAGTCTTTGAGAAGCATTTTGAGTAATACGCAATTACCTTTTCCTGTCCATTTTGGATTTGTGACAGTATTGCTCCAGCTGCTGTACCAGATGCATCTGTACTGACCACAAAATAATCATTCTCTGTCGGTAGCGAGAGAACAGAAGAGGACATTAAGGCCTCCTTCAGTGTATTAAACGACTTCTCACATTCATCACTCCATTCAAATTTCTTGCCTTTTTCTGTCAGTACGTGTAAGGGTTTTGCTTTCTCGGAAAAGTGGAAAATGTATTTCCTGTAAAACGAGGCAAGTCCCAGGAAGGATCTAACTTCCCGTACAGATCTAGGTGTCGGCCAATCTTTAATGGCTTTCACCTTCTCTGGGCAAGTCGAAATACCCTCCTCACTTATTCTGTGACCTAAGAAAGTCACTTTCTTCTGGAATAATACGGTTTTCTTTGGGTGCAGTTTTAAGTTTGCCTCACGCAGTCTCTGGAAGGCAATTTTCAAGTTTTCTAGGGCTTGATCAAAGGTTTTCGCATAGACAATAATGTCGTCAAGATACAACACCAGTATTTTGTAACAGAGTCCAGAAAATACCATCTGCATTAACCGAGAGAAGGTGCTTGGCGCATTGCATAAACCAAAGGCCATTTTCACCCATTGCATTTGTCTTCCTCCCTGTATACTAAAGCTTGTCTTGGGCCTACTTTCTTCATCAATTTCCGTTTGCCAAAATCCGCTGCGCAGATCTAGACATGCAAACCACCTAGATCCAGATAGCGCGTCTAGGTTATCATCAATTCTCGGAAATGGTTGGAACTCTTTAATGGTGCAATCATTTAGTTTTCTAAAATCACAACAGAATCTCACAGTGCCATCAGGTTTGGAAACGAGCAGTATTGGGGACAGCCAACTAGAGCAAGAAGGTTCTATAACTCCATCTTCTTCCATTTTCTTTATTTCCTGCTCAGCAATCTGTCGTTTTGCCAATGGTATCCTATATGGATATGTTTTTACTGGTTTATTGGCTCCAGTATCAATATGGTGCTTTACCAACTTTGTGGTTCCTATGTCATCAGATGATTTTGAGAAAATGTCTTGCTGTTTTAACAAGAATTGTTTCAATATTTCTCTTTGGTTAGTGTCTAAATGTTTACCAGATTTTTCATACAGCTCAGTTAAATGATCTGGTATTGTATTTTCAACGCTTGTCTCAGTTCGGGTTTCACATACAGTTACTGGTTGAAATACGGCAGCTACTGTGTTCTCATGTACAGTGTGTGGGGTACTTTTAAAATTTGCTATACGTATGGGGACATTACCAAATTTTGGGTCAACCAAAACTCTCGCTACTAACAAGCCTGTTTTGTTGATAAAAACTTCCGTCGGTTCTAACATACCCAAGGTATTTCGGTTTATCTTGTCAAGTGGTTTCCCAGATACAATGACCTCTGTTTCTGGGGGTATTTCTATTGTTGCGCCAACTGCAATGCGACAGCATTTTAGCTGGGTTGTATCAGAGTGCATAAAACATCTCCCCTTTCAGTGTAATGTAACCTTTTGAAAGCATAAGGTCACATTGGTGTGATAATAAAAAGTCTAACCCCAAAACACCATCCATTTCGATATCTGCTATAAGCACACTATGCTCTATTGTTTGCTTTCCCAGGCAAATTTCAACATCACATCTGCCTAGAAATGGAGTTGTTTCCCCTGTGACAGTTATCAATGTAGTTGCCACAGGTGTCAGATTTGGTCTAGTAGCATAGGGCCATTTTTCAATTACATTTTTGCTTAAAATAGTTGCATTTGCTCCTGTATCCAATAACAAGGTTATCAGGTTATTATTTACTTTTGCCGAAAGAAAATAACCTTGGTTTGCAGTTGAATTGCTTAATGCGATCGGCGGGCTGTTTGATCTGTCGGAGTGCGACCGCTCCATCCCGACATTTCTTCGTTTCCCTGCCTTCTATCAATATTTCTGTATGTTGTAGGGTGTGTATGTGTGGTCATGTTTGGATTACCTCCCCTAGACTGAGGGAATTTCAGTCTGTCATTTTGGGCAAACTGATCCTGATATCTAGGCCTGTTATTCCTATTCTGTAGTGCATAATTGGATTGGTTTCCATAGTTATTGGCCCCTTGGTTTCTCATGTTTGAATTATGCTGTGAATTTTGGTTTTGATGTCTTACATTATTCTGCATTAATCTATCTAATTTAGTGCTTAGGCATTTTACGGTTTCTGCCAAGGTGTCAATAGTTGGTGACTGATTAGGTTTTTCAGATGCAACCTGATCAGTTGCTCCACAGACAGATTTGTAGCGTTGTCGATCGGCTATTCTATGTGCTTCCATTCGTACTGCAGTTTTCTCAGCCTCATCCAAAGATTTAGCTCCAATTTCACGTAATCTCAGCCTAATATCTGTGTCAGTGAGTGCATCAATAAACCCATCCAAGGCAAGAGCTTCCACTATATCTGGATTTGCACTTGGATAAGCCTGTCTTGTCAATTTCTTAATTGATTGTGCGAGTTCAGGTATTGTTTCATTCTTACCCCGAACCCTTGATTTAAGCTGTGTGCGAAATACTTCAGCACGACCCTCAGATCCATACCTAGATTTTAGTTTATTTACCAGGGAATTAAAATCTCTACGCTCCCATGGGCTTAATTCATTCAATACAGATCTCGCCCCACCAGTTAATGAGTGAGCTAAGTATAATGACTTAGCTTCATAACTCCAGCCATTTATTTCTGATGTAATTTCAAATTGGGTGAGAAAA
>JBEVXV010000486.1:0-4060 GCA_040505915.1 Sedimenticola sp.
TCAATTCCATATTACATTATGCAACACCAAACCCGCGCAAAACGCGGCCGCAGATTAAAAACGCAACCCTAGACTGGGTAATCTCCCCTGAGTTACCTCCCGACCGGAAGTGCTGTCCACATCACTTCCGGGCGCCATAACAAGATCTGCGAAAAAACAGTCTTACTATAGCGGGGTGGGAGGTGGGACTCAACTAATGTAATATGGAATTGAGCTCGTAGAAATATATATTACTTGTAAATATTATTTTCTACTTCACTCAATTGCCATATTACATTATGCAACAGAATTTGTCGGTATGGTGGGAGGTGATAATACAAGCATTAAGACCTCAAAAGCTTGCAAGGAACGCAAACTACTCACCAAAGTAGCTGAGATACATCGCCTCCGACTCTGAGTTGGTAAGTGGCGATAACGCAGCATCCGTCGCACGGAGAATACACAGTGTCCCAAGCTTATAATAAGTCTTTGGTAAATGTCTCAATCACTGGGGCGTCTTAATAAAAATTGCCTAAGGAATTTAGATCCTATCGCAAGTAGACGCTTACAATATGAGAAGTAGACTACTCAACAGTGAATAACGCATGTACAGTTTCTGTTCGTCCATCGCCGGATTTCTATATCCAGAGATACGGCAAGATAATGAAAAGTAGGCAGGCAACTGAGAGTTGCGGCACCACAAGAGCCGAATGAGAAACCAAGCGTTAGGGTTAGAGATAATTAGGGTTATGAAATAACCTATAATTCCGCTATAACCCCAGTTACGCTGAGCATGCAATGAATTCCATCGAAGCAGTATAGATCAGTGTATCACAGTCTGTGCCGCTACTAGAGGTCCCAAGGATGAAATGCTCTCCCCTTGTGGGATCAAGGATCTCATGTAGAAATTGGAGAACGTGGAATGAGAGTGCCAGTAAGCTGCTTTCATCACATCCTGGAGAGGAACTCGACGAGAGAACGCCAAAGACGAGGAAATAGCCCTCACTTCGTGGGCCCTAATCTTCATGAAAGATAGGTCCCTGTCTGTGATAAGCTTATATGCCCGAATTATAGCTTGCTTGATCCATCTAGACACGGAGTCCTTAGAAACGTCTCCCGTGCCTGAAACTGGCAGGAAAAGACGTTTCCGGGCCCCCCTCCGACTTTTTACCCTAGCCAGGTAAAAGCGCAATGCTCTGACCGGACAAAGTAGTCTGTCTGAGCTATCACTCCCGGAGAATGAAGCCAGACCAGGTACTTGGATAACTTCGGGAGTCACCGATGGACATTGGTTTTTTGCCAGAAAACCTGGTTGTGGAAGAAGAGAAACGGAACTTTGGTTTTTATTAAACCGAATAGCTCCCTCTTCCACCGACAACGCGTGAATCTCGCTCACTCTTCTCGCTGACGCTAGAGACAGTAAAAACACTGTTTTTACCGTTAAATCGAGCATGGAGGCCTCCGATAATGGTTCATAAGGGGCCTTATTCAACGAGAGAAGAACCCATGACAGATTCCATTTAGGCGTGAGTGAGCGAGTAACCGGCTTTCTAAGCTGGAAGCTCTTTATTAACTCGGAAAGGACATGGTTAGTACCTATGTCGCAACGCCTACCAAATCTAAGTGTATTGGACAACATAGATCGGTAGCCGCGAATGGTCGCTGGTTGGCAACCCTTTGATTCGAACAGAAAGATAAAGAAATCCGCTATTCTAGGAATAGAGGGATGGAGTGGATCAGTTTCGTTTGAACCACACCAATCTCTGAAGATTCTCCATCTTGCCTGGTACACCTTGTTGGTGGAAGGGCGTCTCGCTGATGAGACGTATCCGGCAATTTTAGAAGAAAATCTTCTCTTTCTGATAGAATCCCTGACAACATCCAACCGTGAAGGTGGAACATGCCTGGGTTGCTGTGCGATATGTTGTTCTGAGTTAACAGCCTCGGGATCGATGGGATTGACCTGGGGAAGTCTATCAGTAGGTCTAGGAGATCGTTGAACCACGACATCCGTGGCCAATTTGGTGCCAACAGGATGATCCGTGCATTCGACCTCCTGACCTGCCTGAGAACTTGTTGGATTAGCTTCGGTGGAGGAAAAGCGTACCCGAACAAGTTTTCCCAACTGATCGCTAGCGCATCCACTGCCTGAGCTCCCTTGTCTGGTACAGGGGACACAAACCGCGGTAGTTTGTTGTTGAATCTCGTGGCGAACAGATCCAGCGTGGGTGTTCCCCAGAGATTGAACAAACTCTGCGCCACTAGCGGACTGATGGACCATTCCGTGGGAATCGGCGTCCCCCTGGAGAGGCTGTCCGCTATCACATTCAGTCTGCCCGGAATATGACGCACCCTGGTCGTGATGCTGTTCTGGTGGCAGAATTGAAGAAGATCCCATGTCTCTTGAAATAGTGAAAGAGAATGGGTTCCTCCCTGCTTGCGTATATATGACACGACGGTCGAGTTGTCCGTCGCAATCATTACGCACTTGCCCCTGGTAAGGTGCAGCAGGCTGTGCATTGCCATAGAAACAGCTCTCAGTTCCAATAGGTTGATATGGAGCTGAGCGTGATCGGGTGGCCAAATACCTTGGCAGACCGTCCCCTGCGGCTCCAGATGGGCCCCCCATCCGTAACGGCTGGAATCCGTATACAGATGGAGTTGTGGCTGCGGGGAGTGCATGGGCACTCCACGTGATAGCCGCTGGGGTTGTAGCCACCATTGGATATGGTGCTTGAAGTCTGTCTGGTCGAGCCAGATGATGTGGTCCAGCGGCAGTGACTGTGGTCTCCATAGGGAGTGCAGCAAAAGCTGTAATGGGCGTATATGTAGCCTGCCCATTTCCACAAAGTCTGCCGCTGCATTGAGGGTGCCCAGTAATGACAGGAACTTCCTTGCTGTTAAGCAGGATTTCCGTGTCAAATCCGACAGAAGTTGCACAATTCTGTCTACTCTGTCTGCAGGCACTCTCACTGTTCCGAGATTCGTTTGGAAGTACATCCCAATGAACTCGAAGCTTTGGCTTGGAACCAGATCTGACTTTTCCATGTTCGGAAGAAGTCCGAGCCTTGTGACAATCTCCCAAACTTTGGAAAGATGTCGTTCGAGGACTTCTCGCGAAATGTGGTAGATCAACCAGTCGTCCAGATATTGGATTAGACTGGGACCCTGTTTCCTGATGAAGGCCGCCACGCACTTCATCAATCTTGTGAACACCATTGGGGCTGTAGACAGTCCGAATGGGAGTACGCGAAATTGGAAGACTCTCCCGCAGATCGTGAACCTCAGGTATTTCCTGTACGACGGACGTATAGGAACGTGGAGGTACGCGTCCTGCAGGTCGATGGAAACGGTCCAGAAATCTTTCCGAATAGCTATTTGAACTGATTTCTGCGTTTCCATCTTGAACCTTTCCAATTGAACGCACTTGTTCAAAGGAGACAGGTCGATCACTGGTCTTAATTTGCCGTTCTTTTTCTTGACTAGAAAAAGGCGGCTGTAAAAACCAGGTGACCCTTGATCCACCACCATTTCCACTGCCCGTTTTTCCAGTAACTCGTTTACTACTTCGAGTAGAAGCGAGGTGTGGGATTGGTCCCTTGCTGGAAAATAGACTGGCTTGTTTAACAGAATGGGAGGAGTGTGGAAGGGAATTGTGTATCCTTTCCTGACTATAGACAACGCGTAAGCGTCGTCTGTGATCTCCTCCCACTTGTCTATGAAGTGGGCCAGTCTTCCGCCCACCGGCAGTAGTGGTGCCGGTGGTGGGGGCAATGTGAGAAGTGGCAAGCCGCTATTGGGGGCGACCCCCCCTACCGCGACCCGCGGGAGGTGGTCCGCTCTTGGCCTGTTTGCCACGACCCGCCGAACCTGAGGCGTACCCGAACTGTTTCTTCTGGTTCGGGTTCGGTGGCGCCGGTGTAGTGGGTGGAAACTTCTGTTTCTTCTTACCCTTCTTGTTACTGGCCTTTTTAGGAGGCTGGTTAACAGTCACCGGCGCTGCGGCCTTGGGGCGGGCAATTGGTTTAGGATGCATTGCCCTGTTAAGTGCCGCAGATTCCTGCTCTGCGCGGTTAAGTTT
>JBEVXV010000487.1:0-7886 GCA_040505915.1 Sedimenticola sp.
AAACCGCTGTTCATGCCATGCTGACGTAACCAATCACGGGTAAATTTGGTCCAGTCAAGATACTCATTCACTACCAATACCGGAAAAAACCCATAGGAGAACTGCAGGGCCTGACAGGTCTCTTCGCAAGTACTGAAGGCAGTGATCCAGGCGACGGGACGGAAAGAGGCCACATTCCGCGCCATGGAGCCACTTCTGGTGGGCACCACCACTGCTGTCGGTTTCAGACTATTCACCATCTGCTGAAGATTACGGGCGATTACACTCTTCACCATGCCTGGATCCTGTGGACGCTGGTCGTGCCGCACCTTTATGGTGAGTTCAGTCGCAGCCGCAATACTTGCCAGCATCGCTACCGACTCCACCGGATAGTTGCCGATGGCGGACTCGGCTGACAACATCACCGCATCTGTTCCGTCGAGGATGGCATTGGCCACATCGGTGGCCTCGGCGCGTGTCGGGAGGGGATTATAGGTCATCGATTACAGCATCTGGGTGGCAGTAATTATCGGCTTGCACATCTTATTGGCCAGGGCTATCAGGTCCTTCTGCACCACAGCCATGCGGGCTATGGGTGTCTCCTCGCCCAGCTGGCTGCTCGACAGCCCGGGCGTGGGCCTGTTGACCGGTGAGGCCGGTGTCGGTAAGACGGCTGCACTGCGACAGCTAACCCAGGAACTGAACCCCCACCGCTATCAAGTCATCTATCTCTCCGAAACCGACTTTGGTCGGTTGGATCTCTACCGAGGGTTGGCTCTGGCCCTGGGGGTGGAGCCAGCCTACCGACGCGCTCAGTTGTGGCGGGATATCAAGGCACGCATCATGGAGCTTGTTGACACCAAGCAGATCCTGCCGCTGTGGATCATCGATGAGGCGCAGAATCTGCCCAACGACTTCTTCCGCGACTTCCCGGCGTTCATCAACTTTGCTTTCGACTCCAGGGATCTGATGAGCGTCTGGCTGGTTGGCCACCCCGCTCTGGCCATTACCCTGGATCGAGCCCCCCATGCCGCACTGGCCGGTCGTATCCAGGCCCGAGTACACCTCGAACCCATCATCGAGCGAGAGCGTTTCAAGGCGCTGATCGACCATGCGCTGCAATCCGCGGGCTGTAGCCACACACTGCTGGCGGACTCAGGTATGGAACTGCTACGACAGGCATCACGGGGGTTACCCCGTCATGCCGGGCGCATCCTCAAAACCGCCATGCAGATGGCCGTGCCCAAGGGGATAAACCACTTGCCGGATGAGCTGCTACAGCAGGCTATCGAGGAGTTGCGATGAATGAAGAGATCACGCTCTTCCCGGAACAGCTGTCTGATGAAGCCGCCTTTGCGTTGAGTGAGGTGTTGCACTGGTTGGCGCTCACCTGTGACGAAAAGTACTTCGCTCAAATACGCCGTCACATGGTGACTTTGAATGAGGGTAAATCCGTCAACCCTGAACGCCCTTGGGATCACAATCCTTTGGGCTGAATGCCCCCATTATCCCACGCTCTTAAAGGAAATATATCTCCCTGATTGAGCGTGGGATAACTGCGTTTATCTCACCTTAAATAGCTCGGTATGGAGTGGTGTAAATAGGTGGGACGTAACAGCGGGGGCTTTTCGTCGCTTAAGGTCAGCAAGACACAGTCTTCATCACCCGGCTTACCCTGGAGCAATTGAGCATTGACCACTACAGGCCCCTGCCCATCCTTGAAATTATGAATGTGTTGTATAAATTCATCCTCACAACCGGATGAGAAAACCTTCTCCAGGAGGCACTCTTCGCCTTTCTGACTGCAAGGACAGTCATTACCATGGAGAACCTCATAACAGGGGCGATCAACCATACTCTCTTTTTCCTTACTATCGCCGAAAACTTTGAGAATCCTGTAGTTTTTAGACACGATAAGCTTTAATTTCACTTCTGAAGATAGCTTATCTTCCTGGCGCATAAGGTCCGGCATGAGATTATAAGTTTTCATAACATTATCTCCTGTTACCTTTATGTTTTGTATGTAAAAGGTTATATCAACCTTACCTTACTAAGTAAGGCAACCACCGTGCCAAAGGATGGTATAACTGACAACAATTTGATTTTATTGAATAATTTAGAAGTGCGACCGAATATACGAATTTAAAAAAGTGTCATAAATAACCCATTCATCCGTACTCCGTGGGTCAAAATATCGCATTCTCAAGACAATGGGATATTACGTAGCTGCTGAATTAACGTGAATCATCCACCGATCATGGCAATTCTCGCGGTAAAATCAGGTCAAAAAACAATCAGAATCGACCGCTTGCCAATAGACGAATCCTCGAAGGGGTTGGGGAAACCCGCAGGCGCCTTGGTATCGGTTTGTGGATTAACCGGCAGACAATGTTATTTCCTCTCCTGTAAAAAGGCTTGGGGTGCCTGCTTGACAACCCACTGTCCAGAGCAGAGGGCAAGAGTTGAGGTAACTATTCAGCACGGTAATCTGGAACTCAGGCGTAGGAGCAAACTTGTTCGCGAAGAGCACGTTTCGTACGTCCACCGCGAACAAGTTCGCTCCTACAACACCTCTGTTCCACCAGAACTGTGGTTTTCAGGATTTTGCTACAGAGCCGGTTTAAGGATAAAAAGGCACACAATGAGAGTTTCTGTGTGCAAATGATTTTTTTAACTCAGAAACGGGGAATTTCAGGGGTGAGTTGAATAGTTACGAGTTGAGCCCGATAGAAAAAAGAGGAGTTAAAGGCCGCTCAGTAAAGGCGATGTAGGAGTCTGACCATTCAGGTTTACCCTAAAAACGTTACGCAGTTGACTCAGGCAATACTGATAATGAGCCAAAACCGTAACATCACTTCAGCGAAACTCTTTCTTGTCCAATCCATATTTCTGCATGCGCAGGTAGAGTGTCTTGCGGGGGATTTTCAAGGCTTCCGCCGTCTGGATGATCTGTCCCTGATTGCGCCGCAACACTTCACAGATGGTCTGCTTTTCAAACTGCTCCATTCGTGTGGAAAGGGGCTGCGCAAGCTCCGTCTCTGCAATAGGGGTCTGGTCAGGGAACAGGGGCATACCGAGCACATAACGATCGGCCACATTGCGCAACTCACGCACGTTGCCCGGCCAGGAGTGAAGTACCAACTGCTCCTGAACCGAGGTTCCGATCTGCAGGTTGGTTTTTTTGTAACGCTTGGCCGCCAGATCGACAAAATGACCAAACAGCAGCAGCACATCTTTGCCACATTTCCGCAAGGGCGGCAATTCGACGCGGACTTGATCCAATCGATAAAAGAGGTCTTCACGAAAAGGCCTCTCCTGGGAAGCGGCCAGCAGGTCGATCTTAGAGGCGGTAATGACCCGGATATTCACTGAAATCTGTTTATTACTACCCATCCGCTCAATGGTCCGTTCCTCCAGTACACGCAGAAACATGACCTGTAGACGCGGCGGCATGCTTTCGATCTCATCGAGGAACAGGGTGCCACCTTTGGCATACTCAATTTTTCCGATACGCCGATCGCTGGCGCAGGTGAAAGCACCGACCTCGTGCCCGAAGAGCTCACTCACGATCGTGTCCTCCGGTAATGCACCACAGTTGAGTGCAACAAACGGCTCAGCTTTACGCAAGCTAAAGTCATGCAGGCAGCGGGCAACCAGCTCCTTGCCGGTACCTGTTTCACCATAGATCAGGATATCCGCATCAGTTTCTGACAGGCTGGAGACCAGATTTCTCAGCGCCTCCATTGGCGGACTCTTGCCGATAATTCTCCGTTCCAATTCACCCTGGGCATCCACCTCCCTGCGCAGTGTGCGATTTTCCAACACCAGAGAGCGCTTATCCATAGCACGCCTGACAACCGTAATCAGCTGTTCCGGATCTGCGGTTTTTTCGAGAAATTCATAGGCACCATCACGCATCGCCTGTACCGTCATCGGAATATCGCCATGGGCACTGACAATTACAAAGGGCAGTTCAGCATCTATCTCCATTACCTTGGAGAGAAAGGTCAATCCATCCATTCGCGGCATTTTAAGGTCACTGAGGACTATCCCGGGCCAGGCATAGGAGATCTGCTCAAGCGCAGCGGCTGCACCAGACAGAGAGGTTACCTCGAAGCCTTCCAGTTCCAAGGTTTGCGCGATGGAGGCCCGCACCTCGGACTCATCATCCACCAGCAGCACCTGTTTCACATCATCACACTGTGTCACTTGCTATCCCCTTTTACACATTTGAGATGGATCCGGAAGGTAGTCCCCTCACCCGGCTGACTATCTACACGCATAGTCCCACCAAAGCCACTGATGATGTTATACGATATGGATAGCCCAAGCCCCAACCCCTCGCCTACCTCCTTGGTGGTGTAGAAGGGATCAAATACTTTGCCTATCTCATCTGCCGAAATGCCGCAACCACTGTCTCGCACTCGCAGCTCTATCATGCCCTCTTTCCCATGACTGGAAATCTCCAATAGACGCCGGGATGACTCCTTCATCGCATCAAGCGCATTACCCACGAGGTTCATCACCACCTGCTCCAAGCGCACCTGACCCGCCTGCACATAACGGCAGCTCTCGTTGATCTCCATACTGATGATCGCGTCCATTTCACGCAAGCGCCGCTCATACAAAACAAGCACATTATCAAGTACACCCTTCAGGTCAATGGGGCGCAGATTACCACGGGGCTTGCGCGCCTGGGAGTGCAAACTGTTGATGATGCGAATCGCTCTTTCAGTCAACTCATAGATCTTTTTCAGGTTGTTCTGTGCGTCTTCCACTTTCCCTTTTTGGGCTAAAATGCCTGTGTTACGGGCATAGTGCATGATGGCAGTCAGAGGCTGATTAATCTCATGGGAGATACCCGCGATCAGCTGGCCGAGTGCGGCGAGTTTTGCCGCCTGCACCAGTTCATACTGGGTCTCCCTGAGGGTATCCCTGAAGGTTCGCAAGGAGTCGGCCATATCACCGATCTCATCTGCACCATACACTGGGATATCGGCTTTAAGGTCACCCTGAGCAATGGCCCGCATACTCACACCAAGCCGTATCAGACGCCCCACCAAACTGCGCCCCACATACAACCAGACCACCAGAACCACTGCGAGCAAACTCCCCAGGGCAGCCCCTGCTGTTAGCACCTTGCCCTGCGCAATCGACTCCCTAGACTGGGCAGCCGCAACCAATGCAGCCCGGTTTTCGCCCGCCACCCGGTCGGTAATCAACTGATTCAGTTGACTCACATAATCACGGTTACGAGCCAGCAGTGTCGATGCTAAAGCCTGAGCCTGAAGTTCATCGGTGCGAAGCTGAAACAGGCTCTTCTCACCATCGGCAAATGCCAGAATATCCCGTAGTGATTGATTCAATGAGAGAACGCCGGGCACCTGGTCAATGCGCTGGAGGTCGGCATTGAGTCGCCCTTTTATCTCACGAAAATAGAGCGTTGTGGCATGCAGTGTTCCACGGTCTGGCAGGTTAGCCGCTCGCCCGGCCAGTTCGGCCAATAGGGCACCCGCCGCATTGAGCCTGAACAACGCCTGCTGGCGGCTCATTTCGCTCTCCAGCAGTTTTCTATCCGACTCCCGCCGCAGGGCAAGGTTGATATTGAACCGCGTGTCGTCGATCAGCGGCTCCACCTCATCGATAAAATCGGCCGAAGCCCAGCGCAGTCGTTCAAGCAGTGCCTCTTTGTGAGCCCTCAACCAAAGGCGCCGCCTGACATTCTCATCCAGATCATGCAGATTTGAAATCAGCCCTAACAGCAAATCAGCCAGCAACTCCCGCATGTTGCCGTCCAGATGTTTCTTATCCAGCTCCTGGTGCATTTCATCCAGATTCTGCATAAGCAGGGACCAAGCACGGGCCCGTTCCTGGTCATTTTCAGCAGCACTCAGCGCGGGCACCAGACCAATGACCGTTCCCCCTTTTTCGGCCAGACGTGCCGCTGCCGTTACAGCGGGAACATTCTGGCCAACGATACTCTCCAATCCCTCACCCAGACGGGCGAATGAGATCCAGCCAACGATAGTGGCCGCCACTGTCAAGGTGGCAACTACACCAAAAGCGAGAAACAGGCGGCCACGGATACCCAAACGTTTCATGACACCCTCATTGCACCGAGAGCCCCGCTTGGCGGAGGCTCTCCACAACCTCGTCCGCCAAGCGTAACGCCTCGGATTGATTGGCCTGAACTACGTTGTTCCACTGCCGCTCCATTTCGATCTGCGAGGCGGGCAAAGCGATGCCTGGCTTATGCCGAACAAACCGTGCGGCAAGGACATCATCTGTTGAGTCAGCCAGGCTCAATGGCACCTGTTTCAGCAGCGACCTGGCATGCTCAAGTTTTGCTGCAAGATCTACCCGCTGATGACGGGCCAGCAAGATCTCCGCCTTACGGATAGCCGCCCACGCGCGGCGCAGGGATTGCAGCCGGTAAGTAATCACTATATCGAACAGGGTATTGACCATATGATAGCGCTGATGGGAGAGCGCTGTATCGAAGGTAATCCCCCACCCGGCAAGCGTGCCTGTAAAAGGCGATGGATAGCCGACTGGCGCTTGCCGATAGGCAGCCTTGGAGACAGGCAGACGACTTATTTCTGGTTCAAACAACAGGCGCTGCCCCTGCTCAGATAACAGGAAGTCGGCAAACAGCCTGGCACTCTGCAGATTCTCCACCCGCTTCACGATGCCAATACTGGCTGGTAGAAAAGTGGTGATTTCAGGGTAGATAAACTCAACAGGGGCCTCTGTCGCTTTGGCCGAGAGGCCGAAGAAGTCGATGGTTGCACCGACCCCGAACCGTCCGGTCAACACGCCATCCAACACGCCAAAACTGCGTGCTGTGATCGTCGCCAGGTTGCCCGACAACTCGAGCAGCGTGGCCCAGCCATCTTGCCAGCCTTTCCCCTGCAGCAGGGTCTCAACGATCAGGTGGGTCGTTCCCGATCGCGAAGGTGCTGTAATCGCGATATGACCCGCGTACTCGGGCCGCGTCAGATCAGACCAGCCCTTGGGTTCCGGAAGTCCATAACGTTTCAGATAATCGGTATTCCAGAGAATACCGTAACCTGAGATAGCGAAGCCTCTATAGAATCCATCAGGATCATCTACCGGATAACCACTGACCCTGAGTGGATCATCAGAAGAGGTGGGGAACGCCTTCAGCAACTGCTCCGATTTTTTTAACACCTCGAATGCATCAGGAGCGGAAACCCACACCAGATCGACTGGCTCGCTCTGCCGTTCCTCAATAAACGAGATTGCTGCAGATGTTTTTTTACTACGGATCAGCACCTCGATTTCCGGATGCTGCTGCTCAAATGCCGCCTTAAATCGGGAGAAAAGTGATTGTGGAAAGGAGGTGACAATAATCAGAGGCGTCTTCTGTTCCTTGGCCATTATAGAGAGCGGATGAAATAACAGGAGTACCGCAAAAAAACCGGACAGAACATTTCGCATGATTGCCGACAGAAATACACCGCTGCAAAGTTTGTGTGATTTCACAGATGCGCCCCTACCCTGACCATATAGATTAAAGTCAGATATCTTTGAAAAACCGAAGGTGTAAATTAAGTCCTATGAACTTACTGAATACACATACACGATTACACTACTTCCGCCTAACAAAACAGTCCAGTAGGTACCCTACATAGTATAAAGAAGACAATACCACTCCGCATCTGACATTGCAGTCAGATCAAGTCATATACTATTTACTCTGGCATAGCAATGCCCAATGGGAGTAGCTCACGATAATAACAAACTCCTCCCCTCCCCAACGTGCCGCAAAATCCACATCCATCAGACTTTCACAGATACGTTCTGATACCGTCTGCAGTACCTGATCCCCTACATCATGTCCAAGCCAATCATTGATCTGCTTATAGTGATCGAGGTCAAACATG
>JBEVXV010000488.1:0-4462 GCA_040505915.1 Sedimenticola sp.
AAATGGCCGACAGTGATGTGACACGAGAAAACGTACCCTACGATGTTGATGTCAATCTAGATCCGTGTAGGAAGTTGGTTCTTGGTGAATCGGATTCGTCGTCGACCAACACATCCACAGACAGCCTACTATACAATATGGCACAAGACCAGTTTGAAAACATTATCTACAGAACGGAGCAAACGGCAAGTACGACAAAGATAGTGTTTGTATCACAGGCGTTCTATTCCGGGTTTGTGTCCAAAATGGAATCAGACTTTTCCAGCAGCATTATTATCGACAGGACGAGTTTTATCTCCAAGTGCACCACTCATGTGCAGGGTCTTAAATGTGACGTGTCGATGGACAGCCACTTTAAAACAGTATGTGTGACTGGCGTAGGACACATGACGTGGAAAGAGTGCAGATTTCCAATGATTGCCAGGTCGTTATTCAAACGATTCATAACACAGGCAGACGAACTATCACGCATTGACCAGGATCGTGACCAACATCCGGATAGCGAAAATTCCGAATATGTGGCAATTCCTTCTACCGACCCTATTCATACAAGCACACCATTCGTGCAGAGACAAGATGGTGTTAGTCTACCGACTACGCCAGATGGTGGTGATTCTCGTGACTCACAATTGCTCACCCTACTCGTAGAAAAAATCAGCCAGATGGAAAAAGATATCAGAGTCATGAAAACCGCTCTTATCACATGTATGGATAAGATCTCCACAGCGCCCAGCTATGCGGCAGTTACGGCCCATAGGATCCCTGCGTCCGGAGAACCTGCAATGACCATTAGCACAGCGGGCAGTCCTGCAACACCGATTGAACACAGGCAGGAAGTACATCAACCTGCACCACAAAGCGCCCGAGACATTCCCGTGGTAATTAGCTCCAGACCGCCTATTGTGCCAACAACACCGGACGTGTCCAGCAACCGGAACACCCAGGAGGTGGCCTACTCTGAAAGAAGTGAAACTAATCAGGAGAACAAAACTGTGTTATTGATAGGGGACTCCATACTGAAAGGCATAAATACCCGGGGCCTGAAATGGGATGTACAAAAACATTCAACCGGTGGTGCAACATTACCCGTCTTAATGGACGAAATATTGCGTTACGACATGAGGGTGTTCTCCCACGTAATCATATATGTAGGTGGAAATGATGCCGCAAATCAAATCGACATAGAGCTGTTTGAGGATAAATATGATCAGCTCATCGACAAAATCAAACGCGTAAACAGTGACTGCAACATCACATTGTGTCAGATCGCCCCTCGCGGAGACGTAGACGTTGCGAACATAAATACCAGTATAGCACGACTGGCCGCACACTGGACACAACTGTATGTGAAATGCGCCGACACACATGACTTATTCTTAGATAAGAATGGCATGCCAGCCCATCGCTTCTACGGATCCGATGACATTCATCTGTCCGTTTCTGGAACGAAGCGGCTCTTAGATGGCATTAATCGGGCTGAGGAAATAGTCGCGGACTTCAACAAATGTGTTTTCTCGCCACAGCCAAGGACCGGCTACCCAATGCGGAACAATGGACACCCCGGGCAGAACCGTGACAACCGCGCACCGTATACCACAGGTGGCTACGGCGAGCATAGGCACGTTCGACATCCCAGCAACAGATCCCCGACTTACAACCGGCAGGGTGCACAGGATTTCGCACCTGGCTGGCCACGGCGCAGAAATGGACAGAATAACAATCATGATGTGCCGCACTTCCAGAGACAGCGAAGGTGCTACGGATGTAATATGATCGGGCACTTCATTGCTGACTGCTGGAATGCATAGGACAATGGCATTACTGCCAATTCAGTGACAGCCGCAATAAAAACTAGCAATAAATATCAACACTTGTGCTACCTTTGTGAAACATGTAGTGAGTTTTTATGCGTCTGTGATAGTTCAATAGACACGCTAGTTACGATAGACTCTGCAAGGCAGGACATACCTGTTATAACAGACAGTGTTGATGCGCGCCCACCAGTCGTAAACTCAGACAATGCAACTTCCCCAGTTTCATCTAAAGATTGCATGCAAAACAGTACATGTATAGATAATTTGAGCTTGCCATGTAAAGGTTTCAATATAGGCTATTTAAACATTCAGGGTATCTGTGGAACGAATTTGAGTAAGTTTGAAGAACTTAAGTGCATGCTTACATCTGACAAAAATAATCAATTACACGTTTTCGGTATTAGTGAGACTAAACTAAAAGATCATAAATTATCATCTACATTTCATATTAGCGGATATCAGATGCCGTTTCGCAAGGACAATGACTCGAATGGTGGTGGTGGTCTTATTGTATTTGTTAAGAGCGGTATTAATGCTAAACGCCGTGACGATCTAGAATCACATAACATATCATGTATATGGTTAGAAATATCGCCCGTTATAGGGAAATCATTTTTAGTGGGTTGTATGTATAGGCCACCAGATTCCAAGATTGAATGGAATGATAGGTTTGAAAATTTTATAGATCAGGTTTTAAATACAGGAAAGGAAATGATCCTTCTTGGTGACCTAAACAAAAATCTAACAAATTCTCACGAATGCGCTGAATGGCCGAATTTTATAACCTCTTTAGGTCTTAGTCAGCTGATAACGGAACCGACACGCATCACTGCAAATTCCGCAACACTAATTGATCACATATATACAAATAATGAAGATAATATATCCCACGTATGTGTGAAACAGTTATGCATTAGTGACCACTTTGGAATATTCTGTAATAGAAAATTATCAACTACTGCACATAAAGATTCTCACCAGTCAATTAGTTACAGGTCATTTAAATCATTTAATGAAGCCAACTTTATTTACGACCTTGAACGTGCCAATTTAGATCAGATTATGAATTATGAGGATATTAACGAAATGCTTAGTGTGTGGTCAAATATATTTTTAACGGTTGTAGACAAACATGCGCCTATAAAACAACACCGCGTAAAAAAGAAGATTCAGCCAGAATGGTTAACAAGTGAAATTATAGATTGTATAAAAGAAAGGGACAAATGTAAAATAAAGGGAAATTATGATCAGTATAAACTATTACGAAATAAAGTCACATCCATGATACAGAAGTCCAAAAAGTCAACATACGCTAACAAAATAGAGACCGGGCAAAATGATCCACGCACAATATGGAACATTTTTAAAGAATTTGGCGCATCGAAAAAAGTAAAAGAATCTAATAATATATTGGCTGTAAAAAACGAAGAAAATGAATTAATTACAAATAATTGCGATATAGCAAATGTGTTTAATGACTATTTTGTCAGCGTTGCGTCGAAGCTCAAAATGCCAATTCAGTCATCAACCTTTGATCAATTGATAAACTGTGTTAGTTCTAAAATACCATGTAACATTAATTTTGAAATTCCGGAAACAAATGAGCAGTTTGTCCATAAATATTTATCAAGCCTTGATGTGACAAAAGCCACCGGACTAGACAATATGGGACCGAGACTATTAAAATTATCGGCAATTGTCATAGCGCCAAGCATAACACTTTTAGTAAATAAAAGTATAAATAGTTGTACATTCCCGGATGTGTGGAAAAATGCAAAAGTTTCGCCACTATTAAAGAGTGGTGCAAAGGACGAAGTGAACAACTATCGTCCAATTTCCATTTTGCCAACATTATCAAAACTGATTGAAAAGTTCGTAAATGTACATCTTACAGCATTCCTGACGCAACATAATCTGTTACACAAGTCACAAAGTGGATTTCGTTGTAACCATTCAACCGAATCTGCATTGCTTCTAATGATAGAGCAGTGGTTATCTGCTATAAATAACGGTGATTGTGTCGGTTGTGTAATGGTCGATTTTCGGAAAGCCTTTGATATGGTAGACCATGAGATTCTCCTGCAAAAACTTAACTGCTACAAATTTAGCGATCAAAGCTTGAGGTGGTTCGATTCATATTTAAAGCACAGAAAACAGGTAACGTCAGTAAATGGTTCCTGTTCAAAGGAATTGTTAATTGAATGTGGTGTGCCACAGGGGTCCATTCTCGGTCCAACGCTTTTTCTCCTCTTTATTAATGACTTGCCGACGGTTTTGTCGGGCTGTATTACAGGAACTGATTTATATGCGGATGATACCACCATTTATGATATTAAAAAAGATAAAACTATTGTTGAAAGAAATTTACAAACGGCATTGAATGAACTTAATGTATGGTGTAAAACAAACGGCATGCTATTGAATACAAGTAAAACAAAAGTGATGTTAATTTCTACAAGGCAGAGAAAACATGTACTGAATAACAATACACTATCGTTAACATACGATGATATAGATCTGGAAATGACAAATGGAGATAAAATTCTTGGCTTAAATATTAATGAAAACCTTATTTGGAATAATCACTTTAATGCAGTTTCCAAAAAGGTGTCCTCTTATATTTGGTTGTTATCGCAAATTAGATATTT
>JBEVXV010000489.1:0-5256 GCA_040505915.1 Sedimenticola sp.
ACGTCGTCGTCCATGAACATGTTCGATCATCTTCTGCTCCCGAACCGCTGGGCCGATGTTGGTCAAACTTCACAGGAATGATATACGAGTGAAGTTATTTCAGATTTGTAAAATTGGAGGTCGTCGATAATCCAAGATGGCCGCCGTGTAAAAATAGCTTAAATTCTAAACAAAAATTCTCACCAATCGGCACGCCGATTTCGACAAAACTTGGTATGAATGATCAGTAATTAGTGCTGTTTCAGATGTGTTCATATGGTGGCGCCTGTGTTGAAATTGGGCGCTGGCAGTGGGCTAAAGTCAAGGTCAAATTTCCCATTTGCCCGAATGTGGTCGTGTCATATATATCAAATCAAATGTATGGACGAGGCGATCAATCTGGACCACCTTTCATCGAAAATGGATGATTAGTTAATTTAAGATGGCCGCCGAAAGATGAAAATGCTATTCTTTTATTCAAGATTTAAAAAAAATTCTCCACATGTGAGGATATTCTAATTTCAGGACTGAATATATACTTTATGTAAAAATTTAGCTCTGATTTTGGGAATTTCCCTCCTTACGGACAGCTTGAGTGCAGGATATTCTAACGGGTGAGCGATACAGGGCCATCATGGCCCGATTGTTTTTAACGTCAACGCCTATCTCGCCTGGACTAATGTATATTGTGTTACATGTATTAATGCATGTATATTGATTGGTAATTCTTGACATTATCCTAAATTTCAGAATAATGCATGGCCAAGAAGTGACCCCTCTGATGCTGATATTCATCCAGTTTGTTCAAATACTCACCAATATGAAACCTTCAACGGACATCGATGACGCATCTGCATTCATGTGTGCAATGACAATGATGTCGCTGTTTATGACACTCCTTTCGAATACATTTCCGGCTAATGTGCCGTTCTCATTAAAGGACAGATATTTCACCGAGGTACCACAACAACCATGGCATGGACGGGACGTTTTCAGTATGATTTGCCACCACCGGTTTGAATTTTGGCTTATCACGAGTGAAACGCCTGAAACATTTCCAAACATGCTGTGTACGATATATGCAGACATGCATTCACGACACAGGAAACGGCCTTGCATTATATCGCCAAGTAACAGACTGCTTATGACCCTTATCTGGCTTCGCCAGTATCCAGTTTATGCGATCCTGGCACTAACGTTCAACGTGAGAAAAAGTGTGGTTTGCCGAACAATTCATAGAACATGGCTGGCACTCTACAAACACTATGCTCCTAACGTTCGATGGCCAGACCGGCGGGAATGGAGGCGGTTGGCTAGGAGATGGCCAGATATGCCAAACATAGTAGCGGCGATAGACGGGACGTCCCACGAAATACAAATTCCTACAAACCACCAACAACTGTTTTACTCTGGGCACAGAAAATTTCACTGCATACATACGCAGGTACGTTATGTTTATGGTTCACTAGAGAAATGATATTGTACTCATGCAAACATTCAGCGACTGTTAGCGGTTGTGCAATACATAGGAAGTAACATTCGTGCTGGTTCCATATGTTTTTTAATAGACTCGTTTGCTTGCTGAGTTCATAAGCGACTCGGCAGAGCCTCTTCACTTATGCACCCAGCAACTCGTTCAATAAAAATTAATATGTAACCATCAGTCATGTCAGATCCTCTATATAAAAACATCGTGTCCTGACAAACTACTATCACACACTGTTCACTGCAATGCGCATGGAATGTTAGGCATACCATAATGCACAGTTTATTTGATTGTTGCGGTGTAGACGTTACTTAGTACCCAGGATGTTGCTTTCCACATTTACCTCGTGCAAGCTATACACATGGAAAATACATGTCTTTAATCCACATTTAACCATTCGTGACATATCGGACTACTAGAAACTTGAATGAAGTATAAATTGTTCACGGTTTCCATGGCGTAAGTTTTTTTGAAACGCTAACGTTTGCGACGGAGTTTTAGACAAAAATCAACGTTGTTAAACGAAACATCAGTGGTATGTCACATGACAAGATGTGAGCGTTTGAATCTCCTCTGACAAACAGAAGACCTGATATTACGTTAGCTTACGCCATCGTCAATTGTCATGAACTGTGATGGCGTAAACATAGCCGATGCATAAAAGTCCGAGACGCTATGCCTAGAACATTATTGAAATGCGCCCATAAAGCACGAACTAATGGATGAAGTTATCCACTGTTGTTGTCTTTCTCAACGTCGTTTGAAGTAGAACAATTAAATTTTATAGTAGTGACAATGAATCGCCACGGATTACCACATACACAGAGGAATTTGTCTAACGACACATGTCTACGTTACGTTACGTCATCCGTTCACAGTATAGATGCACGGAAATCGCGGTCACGCAAGAAAGATAATGCAAAAGTCGGCGTCGCCGAAATATTGCTCCGATTCCGTCTAGAGTAGCAACACCGAATGGAATGGGATCGACCCATAATTGAATAAGCTTCATCTTCTTTTCGGGTGTATTACCGTACTTACCTCTTTTGGATATCTGGCAATTTTCACTTAAACAAGGAGGGAGGTTTTGTAGTTGTTTTTTTCCTCAGTATATATTGCCAGTTTACATGCACTACTGTGGAAATGTTTAACAAGTATTTATTGTATTTGGATTTTGTGTTTTGTAGCAGCATGTTTGTGATTATAAAAAAAAAGTCTGTTCCACGTAATCTTGCCGACGTCGATTTGACGATTAAACATATAAAAAGTTAAAAATATCTAAATTTATGGACATTTTCATTAATAACAAAAAAGTCACCCTCCCCCAAATAAAATATTTGATGAAATTCGGTCAAATATTTATTTTATGACGAAAAAATGATTTTCCTATGGGAATTTAACATGGGGAAAAAGATGATTGGGGAGCATTTTTTTCGGAAATTGACCACGAAAGCTGGCTAGATGGCTTGGAAATGATCTAACTAAGAAAATGAGGGGTAGGTTTATGGAAATCGGTCCACAAATAAAAAACAATATATTTTTGGCTTCTCATCTTAAAATACCATAGAAAATTGTTTTTTCGTCATAAAATCAATATTTGACCAAATTTCATCAAATAATTTTTTTCGGGGTGGGTGACTTTTTTGTTATTATTAATAATGTCTAGAAAGTTTGATATTTTTAACTTTTTATATGTTTAATCGTCAAATCGACGTCGGCAAGATTATGTGGAACACACTATAGTTACTAATCTGATATGTAATGTAATAATGTGCATACATTTACAACTAGACATGTATATGATATGCTACTGCCACATAAACAAATGTGTTTTGTTTTTTTACTTTCAGGTTATTATCAATAATAATAAAGACATTGTCTTTCTGAAGTCCGGCTTTTTGGGACATTTCAACGACGCCTCTACGTACAGGGAACTTCCAAGCATCGGCCCCGGAATGGATCTTGATTTTCCCGCCAACCTACGAATCATTGCGGACAGTATATATCCATGCAGATACCCATTAATTACCCCATACAAATCTGCTAGTATTGCCCGACAACCTCCACACCAGCAGCATCGTATGCGGAAGATAAATTTAACATTACGGTCACGGAGAGTGTATGTTGAACATGTGATTAAGGAAATCAAAACTTTTCGCGTCATTGGGGGTATTTACAGACATAAAAGACATTTTCTGGCCCACATAACAGAGTTGTGTGCTGGTCTTTCGCAGAGGAAAGCAGAATTTCTTGAACGATATACATAGTAATATCATTATACCCCCACAAACAAAGTTTGACGGCGTATATAGGAGTCAGCTTGTCGGTCGAACAATTGGTGAACGTATTTTGTACATTGACGACGCCAGTAAACGCCTTTGTTCGTTTTAGTGACGTCACTAAAGTTGACGTAACAAAAACGCACACGTTGGCACCAGTTACTGGCACCACAGCCGTTTACTAGACTCAATTAACAATTTTAGTCTCTAAATGTGAATACTTTACAAACTAGTTGGTAGGGAATGTAATAAATAGGATAATCCACTGTACACCTTTCACTATTTGAAATAATACACCTGCGTTGGTCAGTTCCCTTGTAAATCACGAGTGAGCAAAGCGAACGAGTTGTTAACACTGAAACCACAGGTGCCAGACAATTATATCAACTATCTATGTTTATAGTAGTATTAGAAGGTTGATAATAATCTGAAATACATGCCATTTCAAATAAGTGAAAAGGTGTCGAGCACAGTCTTACATTGTGTCACTAGGTTGTGTTTACTTGAGGAAAGACATTCATTATTGCACTTTTAATACCGGCTCTAAAACAGTCATGTTGTCATTATACAGTTCAAAGTTTGAGACACATTCTACCCAGCAAAATCTCGTCAAAATCGCCGGCGGCCTCTTTGAGAGCGCGGTACGTCGAGAGTCAGCGAAAGGCCAATCACAACGCCACAAACCACCCACTCATTGACGTCAGTAATCACAAGTTTTCCCCGGGACGTTAGTTGCGACGTTGTTATTCGCTGCCTGGCTGACGCGCGACGTTCCGCGCTATCAAAGTGGCCGGCGATTTTGACGTGTTTTTGTAAGGAGAAGAGGGTCACGATCTGTGAACGATATAACAAATAGACGCCTGTTTTTGATCCGGTAAATGGCACTAGTACGATTTGTAATGTCTTTTTTTAAGAATAAACACCATATTGACAAAATGTAAGACTGTTTTTGATATATGTTCGCTTATTTGAAATGCCATGTATTTCAGCTCGCTGTCTACCTTTCAGTACTACTATAAACAAATACAATACAAAGTTTATAGAATTGTCTGCCACCTGTGACGGAAACCGACGACCGCGAGTTTATTATTTCCCAATATTGGAATGTGGTGCCAGTAACTGGTGCCAACGCGTGCGTGTTTGTGACGTCAACTTTAGTGAAGTTACTTAAACAAACAAAGACGTTTACTGGCGTCGTCAATGTACAAAATGCGTCCAGATTTCATAAACGTCAACGTGAATGTGAATGTAAGTTGATTGAATATAGTTTGCATAGTGTATTTGCGTATCAAACAATCACTTGATTGTGGAATGCAGCAGTTACGTCCTTTAGCTAAGAATCACTGTAGGCGCGCATTTGAAACAAATAAATAACAGGTGTTCTCATTACGGGTTTTCTCTCACCGAAAAATCGACATAATAACATGGAAATGTAATCATTCACCCTATTGAATGGTGTACGATGGATTATCCTCTATTTATCCACGTTGTGATCGTTAATTATTTTATATT
>JBEVXV010000490.1:0-5113 GCA_040505915.1 Sedimenticola sp.
TTTACTATCAAAGCGGTAAGTGGGGCATCCGTGTTCTACGAACACACATTCTAGTTTTTTTTACTACCTGTAAACACTGTCATTCTGTGTTGTCAGTATGGCAAGCCACACAAGCGGGGTCACATAGCAGAGGTACAGTATTCAAGTACAGTACAATGTTAGATGATTCTTTTCTCTCATCCCTGAATACTAGACTTAGTTTTCCAGTGTCACTGTGTGAGACACATGTTAGCTATTTCCTGGTCTGTTCCTGCCGGTCCACCTTCAAATACATTGTTGATAACAACTATTGACTGAACCTGTTGAATACAAACATATCACAAAACAATGAGTGTCATTGCTTATATACAGACTTACTTCCATTGATTTTTCCGATCCGGACCCGTATTCGCACCACTTTGACTGTTATCGCTAAATTTCATAATTGAATTGGTAAAATAGGCAACTTTTAAACCGCTATATGGGTGGTCCATAGTCCAGTGGTACAGCACTGGATTGTCACGCCGAAGGTCGTGGGTTCAATCCTCGCCAGAGCGGTAATGACTTTGTAAATACCTTTGTAGTATTTCCATCCCACTAGTCTATCGGATGAAATTGCTGAAATGTTTACAACATGCCACCATTATGTTTGCTTTCTCTGGCTCATTATTTTTGTCACATTTTCAGAACCAGACACATGGTAGCAACGAGGATCATCAGTATAGGAGAACTAAGCGGTTCCTTATACAGCCCTCGAGGAAGGTTAACTGTTCTGCCAAGCTGTTTATTCGTAGAGTCACAAGGTATAGTTAAAATGTGTAGTTAAAATCAATATGATAAAATGCCTTTCAATTAATTCACTCCACATCAAACGAATGTAGTTAGCGGGCGTGGCTAATGTATTGGATTTCGGGTCCGTGATTGTGCTGGTTATACTGATTTTCTTTTTTGGGGATGGCACAATAAGAATCAAATACATTGTTGATAACAACTAGTGACTGTTGAATACAAACATATTGATATCACAAAACAATGAGCGTCATTGCTTATATACAGACTTACTGCCATTGATTTTTCCGGGCCCGTATTCGCACCACTTTGACTGTTATCACTAAATTTCTTAATTGTATTGGTAAAATAGGCAACTGTTAAACCGCTATATGGGTGGTCCATAGTCCAGTGGTACAGCACTGGACTGTCACGCCGAAGGTCGTGGGTGCAATCCCCGCCAGAGCGGTAATGACTTTGTAAATACCTTTGTAGTATTTCCATCCCACTAGTCTATCAGATGAAATTTTCCGATGAGTTATCTCCCCCTGGTGGCAGAAACAGATTTTCTCTATGGGCATCCTTATCCACGCGATAACTTAAGTTCTACTTGGCCGACCTTAACCAAATTCGGTACACGGCTTTGTCACATGAAGAGGAAGAACTCTATTGATTTTCACAACTTTTCAATAGTTATCTCCCCCTGTCGTCCAAAACAGATTTTCTCTATGGACATCCTTGGGTATCTTTGTCCATGCGATAACCTAAGTTCTACTTGATGTATCGTAACCAAATTCGATATGTACAGATTTACCAGGTGGGGAGGAAGAATCCTAATGATTTTCAGAATTATTATCGAAGCTGTTTTCTTTATGGTTCATCGTTGACAGGCGTATTTTATGACCTTCGGCACTCTTGTTTTCAGATGTTGTAGGTGACCAATTAGCAATTTGTGTAAGTGTATATTATGTATATGTGACTTCAATGAATCAGCTGAGTATTAAATTTTATAAATGGTGTCATTAGGCAAGCTGTATTATTGTCTGACAATTCTTGTTTCAGGTATGATGGTTACAAAGTGGCAGCAGATTCAGGCAGGAAGCGGCGGCAAGTGGTTCTGGACACATTATCATCCTATTTGGAGACAGAACACACTGTCGAATCAGAGAAATGCATCTATGTGAAGCTTCCTCTTCTCGCTGCACATACCAACCATAACGTAACAATTGAAAGTGCCTTTGCACAGAGGTTGCACCCAGATCTAAAATCCAAGATCTACGAATACTGCAAACTGGGTGTAACTTCTGTGCCGTTCCTACGCCGTGTACTGAGACAGTATGTCTTGTCCGACATGTGCAAATTGGATATAATTCAACCACTTCCGCATGACAGAACATACTTCCCATCACGGAGAGACATTCAGAATCATGTACACAAAGCACTTGTTGCGGGTCAGTTCTCCGGCTTAGACCAGGACAACCTTGAGAAGAAGATTGACGAGTGGCGGTCCTCCAAACCAACCAGTGACACATTCTTCCTGAGGAAATGTACGGAAGCGACAGACACTCTTAATAGTAAAGTGACACCAACCACTGTAAACTCGGCACCAGCCTTCCCTCTTGATGAGTCTCACGAGTCTGATCCGTCTGAGGATGAGCATGATGAGGATGAAGTCTGCAACAACGGCACATTCCTGTTTGCTCATCAGAGTGAAAGCCAGAAGAAGTTGCTGCGCAAGTATGGCGACATGGTTCTTTTAGATGCGACCTACAAGACCACAAAGTACGCTCTACCTCTGTTCATGGTGGTGGTTCGAACGAACGTGTCATATGTTCCTGTCATGGAATTCATCTGTGAAAATGAGTCGACTCCATGTATTACAGAGGCACTGGCGTTGTTGAAGTCCTGGAATCCTGACTGGAGCCCCAAGTACTTCATGCTTGATTATTCTGACCAAGAGTATCAAGCCCTACATGCGGTGTTTCCTGACACGGAGAAGTACCTGTGCTGCTTTCACATGGAGCAAGCCTGGAACCGATGGACCAGAGAAAGTAAGTAATATTTAATGTAATGATTTCTTTCCCTTTAACCCTAATGCCTAGATTTGCAAATGAAGGCATATCATTGGCTATGCATTTATATTGTTTAAAAGAGCTTAGAGTAGGACAAACAGATTCAGGTCACAGGTGAAAGACTTGTGAGGGGGATGGCATATTTGCCTTTATTGTAACGAAAGACGAAAGTATGTATACTATGGATTTTACGTCATTAAGCCACTGCGTCCGCCGGCACGTCCGCCACAGAAAACTTCACCCATGCATATATAATGGGTCAAAGGTGCATCACGCACAAGAACGACAACCCTCACATCGCTGATTTCTGAGTTGTCCCCGTTTGCTCGTTTTTCGTTCCAATTTTGTTCCCAGAGCATAACTCGCAAACCGTTTGCTACATGCACGCCGTGGCTATTTCGTTTCAAATTATGTCTCCGTACCGGAACTCGAATACCGTACTGGTGATCGACCAATGACGAAAGAAAAATGAAGGTTTTATCGTGCGCATTATTGATCGAGTACTCGCATGGTGATAGTTTTTACTGAGATTAAAATTAAGCCTATGATACACTTACTCTGTGACAGAAACTTGAAACGGGCATTAGCTTACACTCACACACGGCATTTTATCTCTGTAAAAAAATGCATGGCAACCCATTGAACACATCAACCAATTACGAAAACGGACAGTTTTTAGTGTGATTTCAGCCTGGTACAGTTGATATCTGTACATAAATAAATAATATAGGATGTCTACGTTCACATCATCCCAGAAACCACAATACTGACGCACTTACTGCGATACAAATAGAGATTTTCTCAACGCCCTCGTCTCTGCTTGTGAGCAATGGCCGACATGGAACGCTGACGTACATTACGTGACGTGACGTACAACGTGACGTCATATTAAAAATGGCCGCACTTGGACAGGCATAGAATCAGACAACGGATTGAAAGCAACTTTTAAATTAAGTAATTACACTCTGTGTATGCATGAACCATTGCCGGTTTTCGTAATTGGTCGCTTTTCGTCATTGGTCGATCACCAGTATGGAGTAGTTCAACGAAACTTCACCTATGCAGATATCGGGTTAAAGGCATGTCTCACAACAGAACGACAATTTTCGCTGCACTGATTTCGGAGTTATGCCCTTTCATTAATATCCGGTCCAATGTCTTGTCCAGACCATATCTCGAATATTGTATGCAATATTTTAACGGAACTTCACAGGTGCTTACATAACGGGTCATGGGTAAGTCACGCACATGAAGGATGATTCTCTCATCACGGATTCATCACCACTGACTTTGCCCACCACGTGCTAACTAAGTAACTTTGCCCACCACCTTCTGACAATTATTGTATCTTTGTTATTTTGTGACAAGGGGGACACAATGTGGTCTTTCTGATTGTCATTCTAGTTTAATTTTTGTCGCGGGCGGAAACCGCGATATAGTTGGCACATTGGCGTGTGTGCGTCCGTGTGTGCTTCCATTAGTCTGTGCGTCTGACGTTAACGTTTTTCTGTGCCCATGTCTCGCAACGCGCGACATGCAGGCCGCGACCATATCATATATTGCAGCCAGGAACAATTTGAAGGATGAGGAGAAGCAGTACCTTCTGGCCACCCTCAGGAGGATTGCTCTAGCACCAACTCGGGAAACTAACGACCAGGCTATATCTAACCTACGTAATTCAACCCTCTACAAGGACAATGCGAAAGTCAAGACATACGTAGAGACACGATGGTTGAATATTACGAAGGTACCACCTCTAAGTTGGCGTTACTTATACCTACTTAGCCATTTGGCTCCTAATATTTCAGGAATTTGTAACCCTTAACCGAAGCGAGTCGGTGAGAGGGGGTTATAGTGATCGCACCTGTGCCTGTCGTCTATTCAGTTCTGATTTTGAGATTTCCCCCCTCCATTCCCAGTCTGTAGTACATGACCTCATTGTTGAACGGACGTAAAACTATATTCAAATTAATACAGTCGTTTAGCCAATTCCGGCCTTTTGGTAAATTTCGACGATTCCACAACTCATCGTTGCGCTACAACTAGTACGTACCAATATTAATTTCTTTCTGTGTTGTTTTATCTGTAGTCCTTCGCCTTTCAAAATATGCAATCAAGGTCCAGTTGTTGTTGCTTGTTGCACTTCTGGTTGACATACATATTAGCAGAAAATGGAAGCCAAAAATACGGGCTCGGCAGTGATCTATGTGTTCAAAAAATATTACGCAGAATAACTGGCATATCTTTTTTCAAGCACCATGTATAATTACTATCGAGTCCACCCTATAAAATTA
>JBEVXV010000491.1:0-8038 GCA_040505915.1 Sedimenticola sp.
CTAAAATATACAATGTACATGTAGTATGACAAATTCTACAATAAAATACAAAAGTTCTACTAACCTGAAATGATCGAAGGAATACTTCGTTAGCTTCAGTTTTAACAAGTTTATTGGTCAACATGCAAACCGCAACTAACGAAATATTCAAGAATTCTTCGGTCATCCAGAATTATCGCAAACAAAGTCTACAGCCAATAAAATTCAGTGTTACAAAATATCATGTGACCATGGAACAGTAGAGCCAATGGAAACCGTTTGCCTATCTTGAGATTTTAGTTTATGGAAGCTTATCATCTCAGTCGTTGTGTGTTGACAGTTATCACCTACTTACGGTGTTCCAAACTTCCAGCTCTTTGTCCCAGAATGGCCCTTAAGCCGAAAGCCAATTAAATTGCATAAGCCGAAGGCTTGTGTTTGAGAGATAATTGATTATCTTTGCATCATAGGTCTTTTGACATAAGATGGTATTTGTGAAGGATTTGCTAAAAACTTTTAATAAAGGATTTCCTATTTCTGTGATAAAAGTTGTATTTCTGAGTTTCTTCTAAAATAATGAACATATTCAGAGTTCTCGTCAAATACCAAAAATAATGGTATAAAGTATATTGAAATCAACCAAGTATTTAGCAATTTATTGTTTTGTCATCTGATTTTACTTAAAGTGCAAATAACTCCATTTCTATGTATTTTCCACAATATATATCTATAGATTATGTTTTAACTAATAAAATGCTTGAAAACAAACATAAAATTATTAAAATTGAGGAATATATCATGGAAAATGATGATTTTGTAACACAAGATTTCTGTACAATTTCGCACAGTGTGGATGTATGTACATCCAGTTAACACTTTCACACTATGTACATTTATCATTGATGTATAAAACCCCAAAGTTATGTAACTGAAAATACAGACATATTCTCAGAGTGAATAATCACAGTACACACATAGACAAATATATACATGAAATACAATTACAATTCCGCTCATTACAATATCCCTCGTCCACTTCACTTTGGACCCCAAAGTTACAGACTGAAAATACTTATCAGATGTTATAGTGTGTATGTTTGAATCTATTAATACACGACACGTGACGGTGGCGCTATTTTGTATGAATGTATATGACCTACATCATGTCCTTAGAATCTAGACCATGTACAGATATTGATATATCAATATATAAAGTTTATGAAAAATCTTTATTATTCATGGCAATGTTATCTATGGAACATGTTATACAGGCATCCGATCAAGGATAAATGGTACATTCAATAACAAATAACACGTACACACCTGATAAGCAAGCAATAGACACAATTATCCAGCATGTTATGATATGGAAACTGTGGCTTGTAAAGTTCCTTGCACTGGCATTAATAGTCCGTTGTGAGTTGCATGCAAATAAACAGAGAAGGGTTTGCGCAATAATGTTTTCAGTTTCCATGCAGTGGTAATGGGAATGGGAAATGATTCAGGCACCACCATTGTTTTATCAGTTAGCGAGCTTGAAATGTAAAATTCTGGCCAAGATACACTTAGAATTGGTGCATACCATGATCCACATATAAACATATTTGTGATGCTATGTGGTACATGAATCTGGCATTGAGATGGGCATAGTGGCATTTTCATAATCGGAAGTAGGAGGCATTGCTCGGCAGTCGAAATTTCGAGACAAATATATGGGTTTTCAGTGTTTCGCTTTCTGACCAGTTTGACGATTATGATGACAAGGCAAAGAAGGATTATTAAGTTAAAAACAAATGTGACATGGTTCCATTCCAGTTCGATATCAAAAATATTACTGTTTACAGACTCAACACTATCGGTGACCTGACTATAAATGAAAGACGGATGTGTAGGCAGTCCATGTGCCTTTTGAAGTTTTTGTAACACTAGTACGGCTGTTGACAACTTCCTAATTTTACGAAAAGCCCATAAGCCTAAAATACCAAAGGCAATACCAATGCCAAGCGCAACCAAAATCAAAATTCCATTTAGATCCGGCCAAGATGTCGGTATTGGAATCATGCCTTCCAACAACGGTTCAGTCAATGATTTAAAGATTACTTCATCCTGTTTCGCTTTTTCTGCCATTTTCTTCAAACTTAAGTGATTTTTAGTGTCATCAGCTAGGATATCGTCCATTTTATGTTCGTACAGTTTAAACTGAGGCACTGACACATTTACCGGGTTTGGAAAAGTAGTATCTGCGAGTAAGTGTTCTGTTGTGCGTTCGTCAAAAAATGTTTGTAATAATATTAAGTTTACTGGATGTAAAGTGGTGATGTTGTTTGTGTGATGACATGTAGTTAATCGAGGATGTAGAAACAGACGGGTTGAAGTTAATGAACAGAGGCAAGGCAGCTGCATTATACAGAAATCACACCCCGTAATCATTTTTTGTGTTTTCCCACATTCCATTGACATGATAGGTGTCCTATAAACTAATACTGATGACGGAGTTATTTCAACAATGCTAGGCTTAATGGAATTATGGATAAACCGAAAATCACACTTCGAATGTATGCTGACCTTATTACCCTGAAATAATGCCAGAGTACATGAGTCTGATGTAACTGGTTCCAATGCACGATTGAAATTACAAGAAAGCGATGTTTTCCCTGTACATGTGGAAAGTTCAGTTTGGGACATGGTCGTATAAAATTGTTCATCTGCACTGATAGCAAAGTACTGGGGCAAATCGGGTAAATGAGTTGCATGTAGGGATGTTGTATTAATTGGGACCGGCAAGGAAATAATGCGGAATAATTTCATGGGCCGTTTGTGAAACGACAATGGGACTTTGAGTGTGATATAGATGTTGCTGCCGTTTCGTGTAAACAAAAATGGGCATGCGTCGTAAATTTGTTGAACCGACTCAAAAGATAGATGGAAGCCAGTATACTTAGCATCTATCACCTTTTGAATATGATGGATGGTATTCTGCATAACCGATGATGGGATTAAAAGTGGTGACAATTTTCCCATTACAAGGTCTAAAATACCAAGCTTAAGCTCTTCAAGCTCATGGTTTAGGTGGTTTGAATGCTCTATTTGGGTGAGTAGGAGGCTATTCATATGAGCAAATGTGGCTTCAAGGTTACGGAATGTACGCTGGATTTGGGAATGGACGTATGAAATTGCTTGCTCATTTTCTTCAATGCCTTGCATAAGATTATCCATTCGCTTATTGGCAATTGCGATGTATGAACTCATATGAGCACCGTGTTGTTGCAGTGCTTTAGTGATATCAAATGACTTTTGTGTTAGTTTATTTATGTGCCTTGCCAGCATTTCTACGTCATCCACCGTCGCAGTGCCAAAAATGGTACGCGACAGCTGACCCACAAATGACAGCAATGCACGTTTGGTTCTTGTTTTCCTAATGCTTGCTTCAGGTACCAGCCGTTTTATCGATAATATTGTATTATTTAACTGCAGTGCAGTATCTTTGCGAAACATATTTATTTGACCCAGCATCTGACCGATTAACAGACAAGTATCATTATCTTTATGACAATCTCCTATCATTGGAACCATCAGGCGCTTCGGCATAGGCAGCTTAAATGTGTGCAGCCAATACTCATTTCCTAGTCTGACGTCTGCTTCTTCTTTGAATATTACTCCATAGTTTAGACGTTGTAGGACTGTTTCTGTCTGTCCCATGTGTACACCGCAGATTATTAGGAGCAGCGCCATAGTGATCAGACGGGGAATTGCCAGTGGTCCAGACACTATAACATAAAGAGAGAAAGGAAAAAAAATAATGCAGTTTGACCGATGGCAGGCAAGGCGGCCAACCTCAACCTGCTCTAGCACTTTAAGTCAACCAAATAATATCTTGCATCATTTTTGATAATTAAAAATGACAAGAGACTATCCTGTTTAAAATTTTGGCCAAATACATTTTATTTTCTTATTTTGTTTTTAAATTTTGAGAAAAACACCAGGACGTCCTATTAATGTCTGAAATTGGGGCAATTCCGGATCTGACTACTGAGCACATGTATCTAAGTGTTTTTAGATTTGTACCTATTTTTCTGCATACACAGTGACAAAGAAATGCTGTACCTATATGTGTCATACATGTATGTGTGCCCTGAATACATGTAGCTATATACTGTAGCCTATGTATGTATGCTAATGGCTGGTTTTAATGTCTATTACTTATTGGTCTATGGATGCAGAATTGTCTGAGCGAAAATATTGTCGGTGTTTTCGCTTTCGCCTGTTCGTTAGCGTCCAGTGTGCATGAAATTCCTCCTTTGGCTTATCGGTAATGTAATCCTCCGGTTCCCATGAATCCTTAAAATTACCCATCCACTTAACTAGATAATGCCTTTTATTACCGATAAGTTTTGTTTTTAGTAATCGATTAACGTGATACTTATTGTTATCCTCCTGTTCTTTTTGTAGTTCCTGTTCCGGTTCGGGCTGTCCTGTCTCCGGGTTCTCTTGATCTGTGGGTGGCTCATTTTGAGTTGCATCCTCTGTCTGTTGTGTTTCCCTTGATGTCTCATCGTCCTTATTTTTCTCATCCCGTATCTCTGGTTCAGCCTCCCTCACAATATATGGGTCTTTGTAGGCTACCAGTCGACTTGCATTGGTGAGTGACTTCAACTGCTTGTGAGTGCCACACCACCGTAGTTGGTATGTGTAGTTCGGCCCGATATCTGTGATATACAAAGGTCCCTCGTATTTCTGAAAGAGTTTTGGTGATAATCCTGTAGGGACCTTTGTCACTCGCATCATCACCCTGTCTCCTATTGAAAAGCCTGGTTCTTTTGCCCTCTTGTCATAATGTTCTTTTGATTTTTCCTGTTTTGTCCTCATATTGGATGTTGCTATCTCTTTCACCACCTTTAGTCTGACAATTAGGTTGTTAAAGTGATCTGTCGCATCTGGTCCCAATGTGGATTTCGGGATCAGCGATGTATCTACTGGCAGATTCATCTCTTTTCCAAACACCAGATGAAAGGGGGACAGTCCTGTCGACTCTGTTGCTGGAGATATCCGGAACGCCATCATGACACTTGGAATCAAGCTGGGCCAATTCTGCTGATCTGGTGCTGAGTACATCCGCAAGGTTTGTGCTAGAGTACTATTGAGACGTTCACAGGTGGAATTTGTCTGTGGATGGTACGAGCTTGTGTGGTGTCTCGTTATATCAAACATCTCACACAAAGCACGCACCAACTTAGACATGAAATTCTGACCACGATCACTTACCAAAATCCGTGGCGCTCCATAGCGTGTAAATATCTCACTGTATAAAACGTGAGATACTTCCTTTGCAGTTTGTGTTTTTAATGGGAACGCCTCACTCCAGCGTGAAAAACTGTCCACAACCAGTAGAATGTATTGGTATCCCTCCTCTGTTTTTGTAAGTGGTCCCAGGATATCCATGTGCCATCTGTCAAATACATCCGAAATGGGCATAGATGTCAGCGGTGGTGGCAGCTTTTTCCGGATCCCCTTCATTTTCTGGCATTGGTGACAAGTAGCAACGTAGTCGTGTATGACCTTATACATGCCAGGGAAGTAATATTTCTCCCGGATAGCTGCATATGTCTTCGAGATTCCGAGGTGCCCGCCGCCCGCGTGGTTATCATGGTAGGATCGTAGCACATCACTTCGGAGAACCTTAGGCAATGCCATTTGCCTGACCAATCTTTGTTCAACTGGTACACCTTTAGATCTTGGTTGGAAGAAATGATAAAGTAAACCCGTCGACTATTGCATACTGTTCAGACTCTATGCAAACGACCTGTGCTCGTTTCTTATCATCCGGAAGTTCTCGGGTCTCTAAATAATGCATGATATCTTTGAAATCACCGCACTGCCTCTGTAATGTGCCCATGGCATGACTGTTTGTGTTGTCCTCGGTATCTTCTCCCAGCAAAGGATTATCCAGTGCGTCAACAGATGCGATTACGTCAGTGCTGCTGTACTCGAATGTGACTTGGATATGTTGTGTGCTTGAGATAGTGGACGTTTTCAGTGCACTATCCTTACAAATTATTACAGTATCAACTAATGGTGTCGACACATCCACTTGATTGATAAGGTTATCCTTGCGGAGAGGTTGTGGGCTGGGTACCCGTAAATCTATCTGGCTCATGGTAGTTGTGTTACCTACATATGTGTGTGGCGGTTTGGCTCTGTTTGAATGAGCAATTGTAGGGATGTTAGCTGATGACATGATAGGTGAGAAAAGGTAAGACAGGATAATGTTTAGTTTGAGGTGTAAAGACAGGAAGAAAGAACGTAAGGCTCGACTGACTTTGGACATGACCGGTTTGGATTTAGTTACCAGACTGTTGGCAGTTTTGTTAGACGGTGAGAGCGATGAGTTTTTACGATCTACCGGAATGACAGTAGCTGTGTCATCTGGCATTGTTTGTGTTTGGGGTTGATTTACCGGACTGACTGATGGTTTCGGTTGATCTATTGGACTGACAGTAGGTGTATTGTTGGGTGGCAGTTTATCCGGTAGTGGCCTGTCATACGGACGTCTGGATAATGCGTCTGCATTTTTGTGCACTCTGCCCTCCTTATGTACCACCTCATAGTCATAACCCTGCAAGTGCATTGCCCATCGGCCAAGTCTATTACTTGGGTCTTTTAAGGACTGAAGCCAGGTGAGAGCTTTGTGGTCCGTGTATACAGTGAATCTGTGATGTGCCAGATACTCTCTATATGCCTTAATACCCTCAACGACAGCGAGACACTCAATTTCAGAAACAGAATAGTTCCTTTCTTCTGGTCTAAGTGAACGACCACCATATGCAACAACCATTTCTTTGCCATGTGGCCCCTTTTGACCCAAAATGTATCCAATAGCTACGCCTGAAGCATCTGTCGATAGAATAAACGGCGCATTCATGTCAGGATATACAAGCATTGGGGCTGATGTTAAAGCGTCTTTCAGATACTGAAAGGAGCTTTCGCACTTTTCATCCCAATGGAATGGACAGTCTTTTTGCAGTAAATGATTCATTGGAGCGGCCATCTTTGAAAAATTTGGTACAAAACGGCGGTAGTAATTACATAGACCTAAGAATCGCCTGACGTCTCGCTGTGTTTTAGGTGTTGGGAAGGAGCGAACAGCTTCAGTTTTTGAGGAATCTACTTCTATACCATCTTTGGAAAGAACATGGCCAAGATATATGACTTTGTCTAAAGCGAAGTGACATTTTTCACCTTTGAGAGTTAGTTTTGCTTCCCTTAACTTTTGAAAGACGAGATCGAGGTGTTGTATGTGCTCATGAAAGTTGCTGCTGAAGACAAGAATGTCATCTATATAGCACAGTACATGTTTCCAGTTTAACCCTCTCAGCACCTGTCCCATGATCATTTGAAATGACATCGGAGCATTTTTCAGGCCAAATGGCATCCTAGTCCACTCGTAAATGGAGTCGTGTGTTATGAATGCGGCTTTATGTTTTGTTTCGGGGTCCATAGGGATTTGCCAAAAACCTGAGGCAAGGTCGAGGGTGGAAAATATCTTAGCTTGGGCTTGACCGAGCGTGTCAAATACGCATTCAAGTCGGGGTAATGGGTGGGAAATGGAATGGGTAATCTTGTTGAGCTTTCGATAGTCCACAGCAAACCGATGTGTACCATCCTTTTTCTTAACTAATACTACTGGGCTGTGCCATATTGAATTGGACTGTTCAATAATACCTTGTTGGAGCATATCTTCCACCAAGTTTTGTGTGATCTCCCGGTTTTGGGCTGTCTGTCTATAAAATGGCATATGGACAGGTGGTGCATTGGGTAATGTCTCTACTCTGTGATGATATAGATCAGTCCTACCAAGATCCTGAAGGGAAGTTGAAAATACATCCTCATTCTGTTTCAGAAAACTTAGGAGTTCTGATCTCTCATCAACTGTCAATGACTTGTTTTCTATGTTGAATTTAATGTCAGATGTTGCAGAATTTCCATCATTATGTGCTCTAGACGGCTTAAGATTGGCAGTTGTTTTGTTAATAGCACTAACGCTGTCACTCGCTTTGGGGAC
>JBEVXV010000492.1:0-3720 GCA_040505915.1 Sedimenticola sp.
GCCCCATACGCTCAAGGTCACCTGGCCACTATTATCAGGATCAGGGTCGACCTCAAGGTCAGAGCCCAGTAAGGTCAAGGTCACCAGGTTATCCTCGACCATCCTCAATCCCGCAAACACATCAGTTACCATCAAGGTCGGCTTCTTTTTCGGACACCTCTCATTCCCAGTATTCTAGGTCACCTGAGAGGTATAAACAATATACACAACAACAACAACAACAATTTTCTCAAAATAAGATGCCATCGTCTTATCAAAAGCCCCCACCACGCGACCGGTCAAGGAGCCCTCCTAGTCAACCCTGGGCAATGCCCCCGGCTTCCAACCCGTCACCTGTTAGGTCATCTGCCCCATCCCACATGCCTGTTTCAAATAATGTACCTTTAAACGGGCAAGAACTGAGCAACTAGGTGATCGTTGCTCAGTTCATTCTTCCTTTGATTACCCGGGACCTGTGGCAGATAACAACCCCAATACCTCCATACCCCATTTAGACGTCAGAAATACTCGAGGTACGAGTCTCGTCATTGATGTCTCAGTCAACGGTTCTATAACCGAAGCGGTTGTGGACACAGCCGCAATGGTAACTCTAGTTAGTGAGTCATTCTTCAAATCTCTTTCCTGTGGCAATTCCCCCTTAGGCGAGACTGTATTACTCCAAGGCATATCAGATCATCCAGCTCAGGGAAGATTTTACGAGGGGTTAAATATCCGCATTGGCAACAAAAATCATAAGTGGAAAGTTTGCGTAACTCCCATGACCGATAACCTAATTTTAGGTATTGACTTTCTTACAGAGTTTTCATGCATCGTCGATCTAGGAAAAAATATTATGATCATGGGAGGACAATTCATCCCAGCTAAATTGAAAATTGCCCCAGATAACACCCCAATCAAAGTTTCCCGTGTCCATTGCACCCAACGTCAAACCATCCCACCACAATCTGTAGCGTTTGTAAAAGGTAAACTGTCCGTTCCCATTGAGGACACTCATGTATTTGAGCCGTTACCACAAAAAGAGGGAATTCTTGCATCTTCAGTATTCGCCAAAGGAAATGAGTTGACTGTCAAATTTATCAACATCTCTGACAAGTACAGATCCATCAAAAAAGGTAGTATTTTAGGCCTTTCTGAACCATGCTCACTATTACCCGATACTCCTTGTGTAAAGGTCAAGGTCACACAGTCCACAGAGTGTGGTGACACACCACACTCTCCCCCTTCCACCAAAACTGACAATTACAATCTGCCAGAGCATATGGTCAAACTATATGAGTCTTCATGTGCTGGCCTCAACACAGAACAGTGCGTTTCTTTAAAGCGTCTCCTATACAATTACAGTGACGTTTTCGCCAAAACTGACATGGATTTAGGCTGTTTGGATTGTGTTTACCACCATATCGACACAGGTAATGCCCCCCCCCCCAGTGACGGAAAAAGTCCGTAGAACACCATTAGGCTTTCAAAACCTGGAACAAGACCATCTTCGCAATCTTTTAGATAAGAATATCATCAAACCATCGTCTTCTGAATGGGCTTCCGCCCCTGTACTCATCCGAAAAAAATGTGGTTCTGTCCGTTATTGCCTTGACTACCGGAAACTCAACTTGGTAACTGTCAAGGACAGATTTCCACTACCAAACATCAGTGATTGTCTCGACACCCTTCAGGGAACGTCCCTCTTCTCCACGTTAGACATGGCAATGGGCTATTACCAAATTAAGATCCATCCGGACTCGCAACACAAAACTGCGTTCATTACTAAATATTGCCAGTTTTCTCATGTCAGGCTCGGTTTTGGTTTGTGTAATGCCCCCGCCACCTTTCAACGTGCCATTCAACTGGTTTTACGTGGTTTGCTTTGGGAAGAGGTACTCGCGTACCTAGATGACATCATTGTGCTTGGGCGGGACTTCAATAATGCTCTAGCCAACTTGCAAAAAGTTCTAGACCGTTTCAGGCACCACAACCTAAAATTAAAACCGACCAAATGCAAATTGCTCAGGGAGCAAGTTGAATTTCTTGGAAAAATCGTCACGAAAAATGGAATCAGTATCTCTCCATCTAAAATTGATGCAGTTACCTCTTGGCCAATCCCAAATACACAGAAGGAATTACAGTCTTTTCTCGGTTTCGTTAACTATCACCGAGACCATGTTGAGCATTTCGCTGAAATTGCAGCCCCACTGTACGAGTTATCAACAACTAAAGGTCATATCCAATTGTCAGATGAGCACCTTACTGCATTCCAGACTCTTAAAACTCGGGTAACCTCGGCTCCATGTTTATCTTTCCCCATCCCTGGTGGTATGTTCGTCATTGACGTTGATGCGTCCGACCGTACTATTGGTGGCGAACTTTCCCAATTCCAGAATGGAACATTAAAGCCCATTTGCTTTGCCAGCAATACCCTTCTAAAAACTCAACTAAACTACTGCACGACCAGAAAAGAATTATTAAGTGTAGTCAAATTCTGTCGACATTTCCGACACTACCTGTTAGGCCAACGTTTCTTGATCAGGACCGATCATAACAGTCTCGTCTGGCTCACTCGTTTCAAAGACCTCCAGGGTCAACTCGCCAGATGGGTCGAGGAGTTATCACAATACGACATGGAAATTCTCCACAGAGATGGTAAAAAACACATCAATTGTGACGCCCTGTCCCGTATCCCGGACCCCATCAAGCCCTGCGATTGCTATAACGCAGGCTCATCCCTTGAATCCCTTCCTTGTGGCGGTTGCGACTACTGCACCAGGGCCCATAACCAGTGGAGTCACTTTTCCGAGGATGTAGATGATGTAGTCCCCCTTGCTGTGCGAACTGTTACCGCCCAGACCGTTACCCCCAGTCCAAACTCAGTCTCATCCTCAAACTCAACCCCAAATCCAGACTCAGATTCTGATGACCCCAGTCTCGACCCCGGAATCCCTTCAACAAGTGAGACCTCTGTACCTAACTGGCTTCAGACGTTTTCCCCTGATCAACTCCGTTCAATCCAACTTGAGGATCCTAATATCGCCCCTGTGATTAATTGGCTAGAAACCGATACTGAACCCTCCTTGAGACAGCTCAGGCTTACACACCCTTCCACTCGTGCCTACTGGTTGTGCAGAGCTCACTTACATTTCATCAATGGAGTTCTGTACTATCAGTGGGAGGAGGGAGGAAGCCGGAGTGCCCGGCATTCACTTTTTTTGGTACCCGAAGGTCTTCGCAATCAAGTCCTGTTTCTATGCCATGACGTCAAGCATGCCGGCCATCTGGGCATACAGAAAACTGTTACCAGGCTCAAAAATAGCTTTTATTGGTACGGCATGTCTCGGGATGGCAGAGAGTATGTGAAGTCATGTTCAAAATGCAATAAGAGTAAAAAATCAAGTAATACTCCCCGAGCCCCTATGCGCGCTTTCCATGCAGGTTTTCCCATGGAGAGGGTGCACATGGACATTCTTGGCCCCTTTAATACCAGTAGTTCTGGCAACAAATACATCCTGATGATTATCTGTCAATTTACAAAGTGGATTGACATGATCCCAATTTCGGACCAGACAGCAGAAAATTTCTCGCACATAATTATCGTTTCATATTTCGGTTGCCCCCTGGAAATCTTTACAGACCAGGGATCTAATTTTCAGAGCAATCTTTTTTCGGCCTTCTGTGAGCTGTTGGAAATCACCAGAGCGAGAACCACCCCATATAGACCATCAGGCAATGGCC
>JBEVXV010000493.1:0-2807 GCA_040505915.1 Sedimenticola sp.
TAAAAACGGGGTATCGTCTACTGAGGCGCTCAGGCTCTTATTTCAGGGGGAGATGCCTGCATTCATTAATCCAGGTACCTGAATAGTTACAAAGATTTTATGTATGATTTTTATACAATATGTAAATCAAACCATATTTTGGAGAAGAAAGGCACCAGCCCTACATCTTTAGATATATTATTGCGCTGATCATCAGATTGATTTTAAAGGATATTTATCCCGCTTTCATTAGACATGATTTGTTAGCCTGACGGCTATGCCCTCAACCCCCGGATTGCATCACGCATGCTACGGATCATGGCGCGTTGGCGTCGCTACGATGCGGGTCGTCAGGCACTCATGAAGGCGCAGCTTGAGCGCATCGTCGCCAGTGATGGACTATCACGGGATGTCTATGAGATCGCATCAAAGTGTCTGGAGGGATAAGCGCGTGATGGGGTCTATTAATCGGGACCTGGTATTACAGGCAGTATCAGATTAATAGGTTCGTCGCGCGACTTTATAGCAAGTTGTCGATGATGCAAAGCATTACCTCAGCGACCTTAGCGGACTATTTGAATAGGCATATTTTATCGGTAGAACGCCTCTCTTTCCGGCGAAGATAGAGGCTCTAGTCTATCACCCATCTTTAACACTATAGCGTCTGCCACCAGGCAAAAGGCAAGACTTGACCCCATTCTTCTCGACACGATTGGTTCTTGTGTTAGCGGTACCCACAGGGTAATTTCTATCTGTAGCCCATATTTTATTAAGGTTGACAGCACCATCTCTTCATAGATATTCTGAACTTCCGCTACGCGAGTTAGTAGCAACCGCCGTATTCAATATCTACACTGAAGCGGGTGCTGGATTTACCGATCACGTCAAGGTGCACAGCCAAGTCTGATGGAACCAGCGTGGCAGACCTGGAGTCTGATAAGACTCCCATTATTCGCTATTAGAGCTTCTTGATGAAAAGACTGACCAGAAAAGAGTACATCGCTCCGTGGGAAAGGGCCTTTGACCGGGTATTAACGCCCCTCGAAGTGTTTATTCACCGCCAGACCACCAGTGGTATTCTGCTCATGCTGTGTGCGATTGCAGCACTCATTATTGCCAATAGCCACTGGAATGAGGCCTATCACCACCTGTTGCAGCTGCCATTTACGATTGGCGTGGAGGGCTTCCAGCTATCCAAATCGCTGCATCACTGGATCAATGATGGTTTGATGGCCGTGTTTTTTTTCGTCGTCGGGCTGGAACTCAAACGTGAAATTCTGGTGGGAGAACTTGCCGATCCAAAACAGGCGATGCTGCCGATTATTGCAGCTGTGGGCGGCATGCTGGTACCTGTGCTCATCTATGTAAGTATCAATCCAGAGGGGCATACCCTTGATGGTTGGGGTGTGCCGATGGCAACGGATATCGCCTTTGCCCTGGGTACCCTGGCGTTACTGGGTAACCGGATACCCAAAAACCTCCTGACATTCCTGGTTGCTCTGGCGATTGTGGACGACCTGGGCGCCGTCATGGTGATAGCACTGTTCTATACCGAGACCATCAGTCTTCCTGCTCTGACTACCGCCGTCGTCATGTTGCTGCTGCTGGTGGCACTGAATCTCGGAGGCATACGACGCCCCTTGCCGTATGTCCTACTGGGTGCAGTGCTATGGATTGCGATGCTAAAGAGTGGTGTCCATGCGACCCTCGCGGGCATTTTTCTGGCCTTCACCATTCCCATGCGCCCAAAGTATGACCCGGATCGCTTCCTGTCCCACATCAATGAGATGGTTGGGAAGATTAAACAGGCCTACCGGCGCGAAGCTAACATCGTCAAGAATGATGAGCTGCGTTCCCGGGTTTATGCTCTCGGCGAAGGAGTGCAACTGGTGCAGGCACCTGCCCAGATTCTGGAGCGCAAGATGCATCTGCCATCCGCCTATCTGGTTATCCCAATATTCTCCTTGGCCAATGCCGGCATTCCGATCGACTGGTCCTCTCTTGGCACTACTATCAGCCACCCGGTCTCTATGGGCATTGCAGCGGGCTTGGTATGCGGCAAGCTGATCGGTATCGCCGGTTTCTCCTGGGTCGCTGTAAAGCTTGGTCTGACGACTCTGCCTCATGGCTTAAACTTCAAACATATTATAGGCGCAGGACTGATGGGGGGTATCGGTTTTACCATGTCGATATTCATTGCAGAATTGGGTTTTGCCCACCATGCTCAGGATCTACTGATGGCGAAAACAGGGATTCTTTTCGCTTCCATTCTGGCTGGGGCTGGGGGTTTTCTCTGGTTGTACTGCACCTCTGAAAAAAGCAGCGGGTAACATTTTTAATAATATTCAGGCAGCACCTCAATCTATCATTTTCAGGAACATCCGCCTCAGGGTGGTGTTGCAGTAGTTTTATCTAGAATACTAAAGGTTAGTTTTTATCGGTAGAGCTCCTCTCTTTCCGGCAAAGATAGAGGCTCTAGCCTATCACCCATCTTTAACGCAATAGCAAGCAACCAAGGAAGGAGCGAAGCAAGTGAAACGAAAACGTAATTCATGGCCATCCGTAGAAGTTAACGCATTTGTTAGCGTCATAGCTTCGTGCGAAGTAGAGGGCTTGAGGCATGCCGCCATTTGATGCACTTAATGTTCATAGTGACACTCCTACTATCAATTAGTGATTCCATCTCTTTGCTGAATTAATTTCTTTTTCTTCTTTTCCAATGCAGATATCTTTCTTTTGTGACTATTTATTTCAGTTGCTGTTTTCTTGATTTCATATTCAATTCTCTTCAACTCCAGTATATGTTCACCGTGAACTTCTTTTGCTAG
>JBEVXV010000494.1:0-6752 GCA_040505915.1 Sedimenticola sp.
AGATGATAGTATCGTACACCTTGGAATAAGACAAAACGCGAATCTAAAATGCAAAGAGCGGATTCAGGAACGGTGCCAAAAGGGTTTAAATTATTTTTATGACGGATTAAAAATGGCGGACCGATATGTTTTGTGTTCCGATTGCTCCCGATACAATCGGGCAAAATATGTGTTTATGGATGGATTATTTTCTCTAAATTTGGTGGACAAGTCGGTGAACGTACATTATTGTTGACTACGTACTTTGATGCGGGTATACCCTGCCCATTTCATGTATTTGATGGACATTTCGTGATTGATAACACTGAATAACTCATATATTATATGTGTCCCACTAACTTGCCCTGAAGGTCTTTTGTATTATACGATTAGTATACAAAGAGACGGTTGTGGACGGCTTATGACGCTTTGATCGTCACGCTCTAGTGGGCCGCTCCATCACAGTTTGGCGGGAAATCTCCCGCTTGCGATCAGTCGTCAATATGGAGGACACTGGTGATATTACTGAACTTACACCGGTTGTGATGGATGATAATACTGAGGTGAAGGTGGCGTACAACGTCAGATCGGTGAAAATGGAACATGCTGCTTCTATGAATGGTGGTGAATACACAGATAGTGTTGAGTATGGTGAAAATGAAAATGAACATGAAAATGAACAAGATGACACATTGAGCAATACGAACAATGATAGTCTGTATCAGGTTCGAAATGATCTGAGAAGTGATGATTCGCTCAATCAATTGCTGAACTTGTTTCGCAATCTTCCAGCTGAGATGTTTCATAACAGAGTTCTACAGAATTTTGCGTCATGCGATGCGTCACTCGAAGGTACCAGGTCTTCTATATTTGACAGTATAAAGGAAAATTCTGACTACCCATTTGGATTACAAACAGAACTCAAAAGAAGAGTTTTTACTCGATATGGCGATTCCGTGGCGTATAAACTCGCGAAAGACATTCATGTACTGTTGTCAATCGTCGACGGTGGCAGTTATACTGACATGAAGGAAATGTTAAGCGCTGGACGTAAGCCTCGCGCGCGTACTGGTTCTACCAACATGGACCACTCCGTAATTATCCAGGATGCTGTACAGACTACGGAGTATAAGGAGCTACAACAGATCGTGATCAATCTAAAGGCGGACATGCTGAGAATGAAACAAACTTACAACGCAAATGAAATTGCGCGCTCAGAACAGGTGAAAATTTAAAAAAATACAGTTACTGATACCCGGAAGGACGTGTTTTCATTCAGTAACAGTGTCAGCAAATCAATCAATGACATAACTAACTGTGTTACTCGTATCGAAAGTGGTAGTATTGCAGAAATACAGTATATCAAAAACCAAATGGTCATACTGAACCATACTGTTACTAGTAACCAGACTGGTTTTCTCACAGTTGGTGGAATGCTTTGCGGGCCCTTTGCGGGTCCCCTGCCGGAAAACGACGGCACGGGAGGATATATTTCTCCCCCTCCCACTCATGATCCGTGTGCTCCCGGGCCTTCTGTTTCCGGCGGGGATTCTCCGCTAACGGCGCGGAAAGTTCTACCTGTTTCAACTATTGTTGTGAGTGATAGCGATGGTGTAGCTGTATCTCGTGAGCAGCCTATGTCTCCTGTTGCAGCGAATTCTGTCACTAGTAATACACATTCCCTACATGTAACTGAGACTGATGTGCAAAGTATGTCGCATGCAGCGATTAACAAGAATAATGAGTCTATAGGAAGTAACACAAACGCCACATACGCAAATGTTGTAACTGGTACTAGTAGTAGTATGTCTACCCCGCTGGTCAGTAACATGTGTGCTCCTTCGAATCAACCAAATGTCCAACACACAGGTACAGGCACACATGTAAACCATAGCACGCAGTCGAATAAGACAGTTTCTGATCACCCTGGGTCCCATATGGCCCAAGCAGCTGGGACCGTACCTGCCCAGAATGCATGTACATCTCAGCAGGTGTCTACAGGTAATTCTCATAATTCTGGTAGGAATGCACCAGGTGTACCAACACGAAATTATTCTGAAAACATTCATTCAGTTACGGCATCTGCTAGCAGAGCACCTGTAAATCCTAATTCTGCACAGTATGATTTTGTAAATATTCCGGTCCGGACCAGTCAGGCACGCGGCATGCAAACACCGTATATGAATCAGAGGTCAAATGTTACACATAGTTATGCTGCACAGCAGGATACACAGGGTGTGAACGAGTGCAGTGACGACAGTGACGATTTAGAATTTGGTGATTATGTTCGAAAGCGCACTAGGCGTTTTTATGTAGGCGGCTTTAAGCCGAGCATCACAGAAAACAAAATTGCATCATATGTTAATCGAAGGGGTCCAACGGTGACAAAAGTAACGATTTTCAGGAATAGCAGGTATAATAATGTGACTATTAGGGTTAATGTTGAAAGTGATGAGCATTGTCAGTTGTTGTTAGAAAGCGATTTCTGGCCGCGATTTGTCAGATGTAGGCCATGGGTCAGTAAGACAAAGGCCAATACGTCCTATGGGCAGAACAATTATAGAACATGGTGTGAAAACAACTCAAATATGAGTCAATATGGTAGATCTGATATAGACGATTGGAACCCTCACCTTCACTTTCATGACGATGTTGATTAATTGCATGATTCCATGCATGTTGTTGATATGTGTAGTAATCCCCATGCTTGTCAATATGGCGCCTGTATCAAACTGTTTAAATCTTATGACATGGAATGTTACTGGCATAATGTCTAGCTGTACATACTTATCTGATGTTTTGGCATCAGAGAGTATTGACATCTGTGGCATATCGGAACACTGGTTGTATGCGAACGATTGTCATTTCCTAGATAGGATTGACACAAACTACAAAAGTTATGCTGTGTCCGACCATGAGTTGCAGTTGCCTAGCCGGCGTAAAGTTGGAAAAGGTGGCGTTGCCATTATGTGGCATGTTAAACACAATGATAAGGTAACTCCTCTGACAATTGATGATGATAGGATCATTGGTATTCATGTTCATGTCAGTGCATCGATTCACCTGTACATATTGCAAGTATATCTGCCATGTAGTAATCACCCAACACTGATTTACAATGAATACATAGAAAAACTGGAAAATCTGATCAGTATTTACTGCGATAAAGGCATAGTTGTCATAATGGGCGACATCAATGCTCATTTACCATCTACGCACTTCCGGAAACCTGTAGGTGATAGGGGCGTGCATGTTTTGAGATTTTTAAATGCTAATAACCTTGTATCAGCGAATACGCTTGAAATGTGTACAGGTGCGCGATCAAGTTATGTGTCACCCGGTGGTATTCACGAGACATTAATTGATCATATAATTCTGCCAGTAGAGCGTGTTGATACCATAGTCTCATGTGGCATTGTAGATGATGATGCGTTAAATGTGTCCAGGCATAGACCAGTACATTGTTGTATAGCATTTCCACACTTTGACAGCGAACGTCCGCCAGATGATATTGACCACATAAACTGGAAAAAAGTCACACCAGAAGCTATTAGTGCATATGCGGAGTTGTTAAAGAATCACCGAGACATCTTATTCGCACTTTCACTTCGCATACAGGATCGTTGTGATATAGATCGCTTATATGATTGCATCGTACATGCGTTATCTGATGCAGCAGATATAGTGATACCAAAATCTAAATTTTTGCATTTTTTGAAGCCATATTGGAATAGTGACCTGCAAACGCGCCATGTGAACATGAAGTCAATTCGCAAAACGTGGATTCTAGAAGGCCGACCTAGGGGTGATGGATTCCAATCGTATACTGATTATAAACAGTCAAAGAAGAACTTCAGAAATCTGCATAGAAATTGTGTGGCGAATTATGTGGCAGAGCTAAATAGTGAAATTGACAATTCTGCAGAATTCGACAGAAACTACTTTTGGCGGTTAGTAAAGTCCAGAAGAAAGACGTGCTCGTCGCCTGGGGTAGAAATGATGTTCGGCGATATAATGGTCAGGGAGCCGATGCTGATAACGAAAGAGTGGGGGAACTATTTTCGAAAGTTGTACGAACAATCCGATAAAACCAATTATTCCAGAGAGTTTAGGGAAAGTATCGACAATCAATTGACAGACATTAAATTATTGCTATCATCTGACGATGAACATGAGTATGTCCCCGTAAGTGACCTTGAGGTACAGTCTGCTATCAAGACAGCTAAGTTAGGAAAGGCTGCGGGGATTGACAGTATATGCTACGAACATCTAAAGTATGGGGGTGAATGTGTTGAACAAGTATTGTGTAAATTATACAGTGCTATGTTACGGTTTGGATATACACCAAGCAGAATGAAAAAAGGAATAATTATCACACTATTCAAAGGTGGGAGGAAAACGAAACACGATCCTAATAATTACCGTGCAATCACTCTGGGGTCAGTTGTGTTGAAACTATATGAAAGAGTATTATTGAATCGAATGGAAAATCAAATACAGCCAAAACTCAATCAGTTGCAAGGAGGTTTTAGAAAAAGACTAGGGTGCATGATGACGTCATTTACGTTACGTGAAAGTATTAATTTTGCTAAGGAAAACGGAAGCAAATTATTTGTGTGTTTTTTGGATGTTAGAAAAGCGTTTGACTGTGTGTGGCATAGTGGTTTATTCGTGAAATTGTTCCAGTATGGGATTAAACGGTATGAACTGAAATCGATGATGGACTTATACGACGGAATGTTCAGCTGTGTTAGAAACAGAGGCTACGAATCGGAATGGCTGCATGTTCTTCAAGGTACCAGACAGGGCGGTGTGTGCTCGCCATTTCTCTACTTAGTGTTTATAGATGAACTGATCTGTAAGTTGGAGACATCTGGCTACGGCTTTAATATACATGATATCAACATAAGCTGTCCAACCGTAGCAGACGATATGATGTTAATGTCACTCTCCAAAATAGGACTTCAGCGAATGATGGATATTTGTTATAAGTATTCTTGTAATTGGCGCTATGACTATAACGCGTCGAAAAGTGCCATCGTAGTATATAATGAAAGTAAATGTGAATACAGAAGGAGCAACCGAAACTGGATATTGGGTGATGAAATTGTTCCTGATAAAGAAGAATATCTACATTTAGGCATTGTGTGTGATAAATATTTGAGTGATACGGAAAATGTAAAACAATGCAATACAAAGCTTAGGGGCACATTTCTGAGTCTTAGCAACAGTGGCTTAGGTTCTAATGATCTTCATCCATTGACATCCAAAAAGTTGTATAATACAGTAGTGCTCACTAAGGCGGTATATGGCTGTGAAATGTGGAATTCGCTATCCAGCCAACAAGTGTCTGTGATTGAACGTGGTCACCGCTTCTGTGTCAAGGTAATGCAGAATATTCCGCTTGGTACTCGTACCGATATTGCCCTTAGTGTCATTGGCCAAAACCCGTTACAGTCTGAAATTGACAGAAGAAAACTGATGTTCTTTGGACAGTTATGCTTACTTCCGACTGAATGTGTTGCCAACCAAGTGTTCATTAATAGACTAATTCACTGTGACTATAATCCCGCAAGAAAACGTGGTTTCTTCCCTGATATATACAGACTCCTACGTAAATACTCACTATTAAATTATCTACATACATTTATTAATGACGGTGTGTTCGTCTCAAAGTTCACATGGAAACGTGTCGTATCAAATGTGATAAATACATACGAAGAGACTGAGTGGAAAGACCGCATGTCAGCAGATGAAACTTTGTGCACATATAAGGATATTCACACACAGCTAAAACCGTGCGACATATGGGAATTTAGCAAACGTAATCCAAAATATTCAAAGCAGTGTAAAACAACGATGTACGTTCTTTGTAAACTGTATGATTATCGGCGCGACGTTCGCTGTTTGAAGTGTGGAATGTTGGTACAATCAATCTCGGAACATATAATTATTGAGTGTGCCAAAACAGAACAATGTCGATTAGACTTCTGGAGAATAATTTACGTAAATTTTGGTATCACATTGTATACTAGATTTATATCGCTATCCGTGACGGACCAAATACAGGCAATGTTTTCAGGATATAGACTTAACCTGAGTGACAATGATATTCAACGGTGGTACAAAACTGTGATTTTCACAGTTCACTCGATGTGGTTGTCGGGCTAGCCACAACATGCAGTAAACGGATGGATGGAGCATAGTATACACTGAACTGAATGGCAGTCAAACATAAATTCACATACAATATAAACTGATTTGTATGGGCCTCCTGTTGGCAATCGAGACCTTGTGGCACTTTCGCTCGGCGCGAATGTAATATGCATGCGCCTTCGCTCATTCTGATCGGGATCTCATAATGTTCGCGCATGCCAATTTGTCAATGATCGAATGTGCGAATAGTGTGGGCCCTGGTCAGAGTGTGTGTTTTCGCGCCGTAAGGTACCTATTGGCAGCCGTCGGTCATTTGTCATCTGAGCGATTATCTGAGTCATTGTGTTGCAGTCATGAACACTGGCAGCTGGGTATTGGTGCTAGCTAGTTAGCTAGCTAGCTAGGTACGTTGCTGCCGGTGTTCCGGCTCGGTAATAAGCAAAAATCTGGATAAGTCAACTTGTCGACATGTACATTCTGATGTATGCACATATGTATGCTCTCCACTAGGAGGAAATACAGAATATATTTACTATATTATTCGGCAGATAATCACGTGAAGAAAAAGCCTGTTTTTTAGATCTCAGCCTCATTCTTAAGCACGTCGATTGGTTGAT
>JBEVXV010000494.1:6762-7382 GCA_040505915.1 Sedimenticola sp.
GGGGGGGGGGGTGGGGGGGTGTGCATTCATGCTATATTTGTTTCACATTGTATTCTACACGTATTCGATTTTCCATGTATTATTGTTCATGCTAATGCTCTCCACTAGGAGGAAATAAAGAATATATATATACGTTTGATGATGCCTTCATTTCCTGGCTAACCTGTCACATAGCTGGAAAATTTCGTCTTCGGCGAATCATGTGACCAAAAGAGGAACGCGTTCTTGAATCGCGTTCATCTGGTATTTGAAACGCAAGGACTGCAGGTGACCGAATGCCATACCCAATGTCAAGGTCACGGACTTAGAAACCGTCGACAATGAAGACTTAACTTTCAGGTTATTAATTGCTTATAATTTCTGTTTCTCTTTATCGATCTTTTTTTAATATTTTACTGAGGCATTTACAATAACCTGTGTTTTGATTTACACTGTATCGCCAGCGGAAATGTACATCGGCAGTTTTAAGACTTACACACTTACGTGCATACACCAGAAATGGGACATGCTTTTAAAATGTTCAAATGTTTATGGGAGATGACCACGATAAGTTCTGCTTTCGGTCAAATCCCATTAGTTATCATGTATCATGTATCACTTGTACTGGATGAATACAATAT
>JBEVXV010000495.1:0-4632 GCA_040505915.1 Sedimenticola sp.
TGCTGGCTTGATTGGCGTCCCTGTCTGAGTGCGATACAATTTTAGTTTGCTCGTTCCATTTGATGAACACACATCGAATTCAAAATTTTTATTGATTCTTTGTTTGTATGGCAAAGTTTGCCGCCATTTTGTTGGCGAGAATTTATTATTTCTTTGGTGTTTAGCGTGTATTATGAGAGCATAAGGATTGTTTCCGGTGCTGCAGAGATATAATACTATATCTAGAGATTAGTGGGCGGGCGGTTGTTTGTGTACGACTGACGTTGTATTTTCTGGTGTGAGATGGCAGACAGTGAGAAGAAATCGAGGCGTGCTGCCTCTTTGAAAGTGCCAGATTATAAGTTGTTTGCTGCTACTGGTGAGGCCGAGACGGTTAGCAGGAAACCGCCGTCTGTGGGTGTATTTTCGCCCGCTAAGCCCGGGCGTGGCGTGGAGCCTGAGCAGGAACAATTGAGCTCGGACGTTTCTGTGGCCGAGAACGCGGACAGCGATGATGAGGCTGAAATTCAGCTGTTGGAGCGGCAGTTAGAAGCCGTGGAGAAGGAGAAGCGACGCTTGTCGTTGAAGCAACGGAAGCAGGAGTTACGCCAGCGTCTTGAGGAGTCGAAGAAGGACGTGGAATCACTTAAGAAGAGTGAAGGTAACATTTTCAAAAGTGACCGGTGTAATGTCAATATTGACAGGACTGATTTATCCGGGAGGCGTAAGTCGGGACATAAAAGTGCTTCAGTCAAGCAGAATGTATCGGATAAGTGTTCACTGAATCCGGACAAAATTACAATCAGTGATCTCAGAAGCGATGAGGCGTTAAGAAAGTCAGTTCTTAAACAAATGAAAGGCTTTGGGTTGGTGTCTGAGCATGATTCAGATTCTAGTTCCAGTTTGGATTCTGACAGTGGTAGAACTGAGGGTTCTAGTAATTCGGATATTTCGGGTCGATCTAAATTGTCGAAGAAAAAGTTAAAAAAGCGTAAGAAATCTGGAATTGAGGCTAAGGCATCAGATAGGGTTCGATTTCCCCAGCGATGGCCACATGCTTCATTACAGTTTGAATTTGTGAATAAGGCAATCAAATTTGACAGCTTAGATTTAAAGCTATTTGTCGCGGGGGAGCTCGAAATCATTTCGGATGAGTGTATATCAAGCGAAGAGAGAGCTGGTAGAGTTGCACTTTTAAAGAAAATAATGTATTATGCCAGCACATACTCATTTGAAGGTTTGCGTAATTTTTACGCAGCCTGGGTTAGGCAAATAGAGTTGGGCCTTCGGCGCTGGAGAGATGATTCTGCTCTGATTGAGCAGGCCATACTCTCCAAGCACTTGATTAGGGAGAGCGGATCTGTCAAAAAAGTTAAGGCGGCTTCATTGCCGGTGAAGTCGTCTTCTAAATTGGATGAGAGCACTGATAATGTCTGGTTCTGCTCCATGTATAACCGCAACAAGTGCTCAAAGAATGCGGATCATTTTGAGGTGATTAGGGGCAAAATGCGTTTATGTAGCCACATATGTGCTGAATGTTGGCAGAGGGATAAAAAGAAGCTAAAACACCAGGAATGTTCAAATGACTGCCCATTTAATAATGCGTGACAACCGGGTTCTCATCTCACACAGTTGATGATTGAAAATGATCCTGTAACGGATATATTTTTGCCGGAGTTTTTGAAAGAAAGTTGCTTACCCTGTTCCGGGATAATATCCTTTAAGAATAATCATAGGGCTAGTGATATTGGTCCTTCTGTTGAAGCGAATACTAACGATACAAAATTTCTTATTGAAGCGCATGATAAGGTGTGCGATTCCGGTATGCATAATTTTGAATTTTGTAAGATACCTATTAACGACAAGCTTAATTTTGAATTTTTGCGCTTTATGTTACAGGATTATCACGATCAGTGTCTGTGTGATTTGCTAGAATTTGGCTTTCCCTTGGGATGCACCAGTGATCTTCCACTTAATTCGGGCAAAATATCCTGTAGGAATCACAAGGGGGCTAGGGATTTTCCAGTTGAGTTGAAACAATATTTCCAAAAAGAGATTGAGAGTAATACAGTTTTAGGTCCCTTCGAGAAGAACCCCTTTCGTACCGGTGTTCTGGTATCTCCATTAAACACTGTTCCTAAGAAAGATTCCTTAGAGCGCCGAGTCATATTAGACCTAAGTATGCCAAAGGGCAGGGCTTTAAATGATACTATTCCTAAAGATGTATATTTGGGTCAGAAAGTGACACTGGTGTATCCTAAGGTTGATGATTTGGTAAGATCTGTGCAGCAAAAGGGTGTAGGGGCATTGATGTTCAAATTGGATCTTCGAAAAGCTTATCGTCAAATATTTTTGGATCCTGGCGATTATCATAAAGTAGGTTTTACATTTCAAAATAAATTGATGTTTGACACAGTGTTAAGCATGGGGTTGCGTTCGGCGGCTCATATATGCCAACGGGTGACTAATGCTATCTCTTTCATAATGCGCGGTATTGGTTTGTGTTTACATAACTATCTGGATGATTTAATGGGCATTGAAAAGGCGCATTTGGCTCAATTTGCCTTTTTGACGTTGAGGGGTATTCTCGAAAAATGTGGTATGGAAGAATCTAAATCTAAGGCTTGTGAACCTGCTACTAAGATGATTTTCCTTGGAATTTTGTTTGATTCAGTAAAGATGTCATTGGAGGTTACCCCTGAGCGCTTGCAAGAGATTCGTACTTTAGTAAGTGCCTGGTTACGCAAGTCTAATGCTACTAAGAAAGAGGTGCAGTCGCTTATAGGTAAGCTTAGCTTTGTGAGCTCATGTGTTCGTCCGGGTAGAGTGTTCATTCAGAGATTGCTTTGTTTCTTGCGTGAGATTTATAAGTCTGAGCTTAAGTCACATCCTATTCCCGATTATCTCAAGAAGGATTTGAAGTGGTGGGATACATTTTTGCCGCAATATAACGGTATTTCTATGATGCCTCAGTCAGAATGGTGCGAACCTGACAGTATATTGTCTACTGACGCTTCATTGAGTGGGTGTGGTGGTATTTTTGGCAATTTGTATTTTCATGCGGAATTTCCAATGGGGATCAGGGATCAAAATTTGCACATCAATGCTCTGGAGATGTTGACTATAGTGGTAGCTCTTAAGTTATGGGCTTCACAGCTGAAGGGTAAACGTATTGTGGTTTTCTGTGACAACCAGTCGTCCTGTATTGTGATTAACAAAGGTTCTACTCGGGATGAGTTTTTACAAGCCTGTTTGAGGGAGATTTGTTATTTTGCGGCCATTTTTGAATTTGAGTTGAGGGCAATCCATATAAGTGGGGTTTCCAATCGTATGGCAGATAGTCTAAGCAGGTGGGGTTTAAATCCATCCTACAGACTTAGGTTTTTTGAAGAGTTCGGAACTGAGGGGGTGGAATGTCTAATTTCTGAGCGGAGCTTTGACTTTGAAAATGCTTGGTAATTTGGTTCATCAGTATTTTTTTTTTACTTCGATTACTGTGGGTAATTTTGGTTTTATTTTCTTTGATATTGCAGGTGAGCAGTTGACGGAATTAAAGAAGGATCTGAGACTTTCTACTAAAAGTGGATATGCTGTTGGTACTACTAGGAACTTACGCATACAGTGGGAGTCCTATTTATTATTTTGTGCGTTTTTCTCATTTTCTCCCATACCGACCACAACTAGTATATTGGGTTTATATGGTCAGTTTTTAAGTCGTTCTTTTAAGGCGGTGGATTCGATTCGAAATTATATAAGTGGCGTTTTCACTATGCATCAGTTGTTGGGGATTGATCTGGAAATCAACAAATTTTTGCTAAATTTGAGTCTTAAAGGGATTAATAGGTTGAATCCACATTGCGTTAGGCAGGCCTTACCTATTACCTCTGGTATTTTGTTGGAAATGTATCCATTTTTCGACTTGCATGTTACTTCTGATGCTTGTTTTTGGTGTTTATTTTTGTTTGCTTTCTTTCTTTTGGCTAGAAAATCTAATTTAGTTTTAGACAAAAAGTCTGATGTTTCAGGTAAATATTTATTGAGGGAAAGTGTGAGATACTTAAATAACAATTTGGTTGTTTCGATTCACTGGTCTAAAACGTTGCAATTTGGTGAAAGGATTTTAGAACTTCCATTATTGAGATCTAATACAATTCTGTGTCCAGTTACGGCTTATGAGAATATGCTAAGGTTATCGGCGGTTCAGGAGGATAAACCTCTATTTTCTATTTCAAATAAGATGGCTATTACATACAGTATGTTTCAGGCAAAATTGAAGGATATGATTTCCAGAATTGGTTTATCTTCTTCAGATTATTCTACACATAGTTTTAGAAGGGGGGGTGCTACTTTAGCCTTTCAGGCGGGTGTTCCCGCAGACCTTATTCAGTTACAGGGCGACTGGAAGAGTGATTCTTACAAGAAATACTTGAATTTTACTTTATCAGATAAGCTTCATGTGGCAGAATTGATGAATGCTAAGATATTGTAGTTCAAGGGTAACAGATGTTTGTGTTGTATTGTATTTTTATCTTTGTAATATACTTGTAATTTGTATTTTATCTTTTACGCAGGCTCAAAGCAGGTGCTTCTGATTAGCGATTCCATATGTAAGCACGTTACTGGAGTCAACGGTTTGGCTTTGCAGTGTTTTCC
>JBEVXV010000496.1:0-4833 GCA_040505915.1 Sedimenticola sp.
TAATACCCAGCTATGCGGTACAGGATACAGCATAGCTGAATAGCAACATCATACGGTATCATAATCGCAAAGGGGGGTGTTATAAACCGCCCAAACTCGTACTATATGTTGGAAAACAATACATGACATAGCATTCCTGTGAAACAAAGCTGATAAAAACAAAAACAATTACGAAACTTTGTCATTCTCAGTAATGAAGCAACTAATGGAGTAGCCATTATAAGTAAACACAATTTGGATGTCACAAAGCACTGGCTAGGTGGTGGGGCGGTGGTGGAGCTCGGAAATATCTTTAAACCATCAACATAAATTGTGTGAGTTAAACGCTTAATATCAGGAATGCAGGAAGGCTGAATCATGTGATCAACTTTAACCAATCAGAGACCGGTTTAAATATAGAATGAATTTTGTAAACAAGTGCCACAGACAAGGGCTGTTCCATAAAATTCCCACACTAAGGGCTAGTTCAGTACGATTTGAGGCAGGCCCAAAAGTTTTTATCGATGACAAAATGTTTTTGAGCCTACCCTCAGATCTAGGACATAGGACACAACCTGCATGGGATAAGTTCATTTGCGGAATATGAAACCAATACAAGTCTAGTCTGTGTAAATGTCATTTTTAATAAATGACGAATGTCATTTGAATAAATGACGCAAGTTTCTTGTTAACAGACAAGAATATATACATAAGACTAATACCCAGCTATGCGGTACAGGATACAGCATAGCTGAATAGCAACATCATACGGTATCATAATCGCAAAGGGGGGTGTTATAAACCGCCAAAGCAGCATGATGCGCACCCCCCCACATCCCATGCAGGTTATTGGCAAACAGAATGGCTGCCCGACAATGTCATAAACATATCGGTGCTCATCTTAAACAAGTTAAATACAATATCAACAAGATATCAGTAGCCTTATGCTAACCTGATGCCACAAGTACATACAAGCATTACAAAGGGATAAGCTATCAGCATGATCAGTAGCCTTATGCTAACCTGATGTCAAAAGTACATAAAAGCATGAACAAGGGATAAGATATCAGTAGCCTTATGCTAACCTGATGTCAAAAGTACATAAAAGCATGAACAGGGGATAAGATATCAGTAGTCTTATGCTAACCTGACGACAAAAATACATACAAGTACAAGCATGAATAAGGAATAAGATATCAGTAGCCTTGTGCTAACCTGATACCCACAAAATAAAAAATAAAATACAAGCATGCCATGGAGATATCAGTAGCCTTATGCTAACCTGATGAAAAAGTGCATACAAGCATTACACACTGTTAGAAGGAGATCAGACACCAGTAGCCTTATGCTAACCTGATGACTAACGCATACAAATGCATAAAGCAAATCTGCACCACTAATAAAACTGAAAGGACACCAATGCCCACACATTATTTACATGTCTGTTAACTTCACACCGCCAACACGAGTAGCGAAGCACCCGGATTGTGTCACCCTATCATTCAGTATGAGAAACCTGAAGTGAAATACGAGGCATGCGAACATAATTTTGTAATGCATTGGACTTCCAGCGTCCCATCTTCCTTATATCATCCTCCGAATAACCTTGAATGGTGGCATGAGTTGCCGCACCAATTCTGAAGGAATGAGACTTGTATAGCTTTGTATCATATCCTAAAAAAGAAATGCAATCCTTCAAATGGCTATTGAAAAATGCATAACTCACCGGTTGGCCATCATTGAATTGAAACAACGGGCCGGACTTGTGAGAGGTACCAGACAAATATGTGTTGATAGCAGTGACAGCACACATGTTACAATCTGCATGGACTGGGAAGAATAGGGTGACAGGCCGGGTGCTGTGCTTAAACTGTTGCAAAGTGATTTCTAAACCAGCTAATTTTGAAGCCACATACTGAAACACTATGTCACCGCGCTTAATAACATTTGAGATAAGCGTAGAAGATTTTACACACATTTCTCCTATACGTAAAAAGCCATGAAATGCCAAAAGACACATTGCCTTAAACATGATCTGGTGAACATATAACTTTACAACTTTTGGGAGAGCTTCGATGATGCTCTGTAACATAACGTAAGTGATTGGCAACCGAGTATCTGAAGTAGCAGGTTTGAGATTACTAGCACCGCGAAAATATTGCTTAAGCAGAAATGATTCGCCAAAATCACGAAAACCCATGGCCTTGTGCAGATAAGATAACGCGGATGAATGAGATGCTGTTGTTGATAAACTGTAACCATTTGAGAATAAATGAGCAAGGAAATTGACTAATTGTACATCTGACATGGGAAGTTTCGGTGTACAATGACTATCTTTACAGTATGCCACATAACGTTGCCAGCATGAGAAATAAGATTTCTTCGTGCGATGAGACAAGGCATGAGCTAAAATGTGCTTTGCCGAACCACTCAAATCGTCAACATTTCCGGTGGCAGCTTGAGAGGTACTCGCTGCAGCTGAGGAGCGCACTGAAAGGCTGCCTGAAATTGGAACCGAGACAAAAAATCAGCAACCTTATTTGCTTTTCCGGGGACATGCACCGCGCGAAACAATATGTTATGCTTCATTGAGAGTAAAACCAGTCTACGCACTAATCGCATCATGATCGGATCCTTACAAGTGGTCTTATTCAATACATGTACTGTGGCCTCGTTATCTGAATGAAACATAATCTTATGGTTTTCAAGTTTATGCCCCCAAATCTGCACAGCCAACACAATGGGAAAAAGTTCAAGTATATTGATATGATACTGACCAAACTCTGGTGGCCATGTTTCGGCAAACCAATGTTTCCCCAAAACTGCTGAAAATCCAACAGTTGATGCTGCATCAGTATGTAAATGCAATGAATCAGAAGATATCCAACTATCATGCAAGAACAAGCATTTTCCATTAAATGATTCCATAAAGAGCAACCACATATGCAAATCCGCCCGAGCCTCTTTGGAAAGCCTGATATAGAACATGGGACAAGTGACGCCAATAGTCAAATTATATAGCCGCCGCAAAAAACACCTGCCTGGCACAATGCAAGCCGTGGCAAAATTGAGCAACCCAATCAAAGATTGTAACGCATGCAAAGTAACCTTTCTCCGTTTTGCCATGGTTTGTAATTCAACTATAATTTTCTTAACTTTGTCAATGGGCAACCGCACCACCATTGCATCAGAATCCACCTCAAAACCATAAATGGTAAGACATGTACATGGGTCTGTCGTCTTTTCATGCTTAATTGGAATACCAATGTCGGAACACATTTCTAAAAAGGAGTGCAACGCACTAGAACATTCTGCCGTGACAGCCACACCACAAAAAAAGAAATCGTCAATAATATGCGACATTGATGCCAGACCCTTAGATTCAACAATCCATTGCAAAGCGGCTGAGAGACGATTGAACAACTGACAAGAAAGAGACAAGCCCATTGCCAAGCATGCATCCATGAAAAATTCTTTAACATTATCTGCATTTGTCCAAGAGAAGCCCAGAAGGTGGCGATCAGAAGGATGAATAGGCACAATTCGGTAGGCATCCTGAATATCACATTTTGCCATCAAACAATGCCTACCTTTCAATTTGACCTTGTGAATGACTGTATCAATGGAATCATATATGACCTGTGTATAATCCTTATCGATCGCCATATTAACAGAATTACATTTTGGATATGATAGATCATGAATCAATCTATAATGACCAGACTCTTTTTTGGGAATCAGTGCAAGGGGAGAGCAAACCAAATCTGGCAGGGGCGCAGGAAAAGGACCAATAACTCGACCAGACTCTAATTCACGTTTAAGTTTGGTATTTACAATCTCATATTGATTGGTGGCAGATGGATGATTTCGACACATGCGAGGCAATACATCATATGAAACAGGGATTCGAAAACCCTCCCGAAACCCCGAAACCAAAAATGCAACCTCAGCTGGCGGATATCCATCAAGATGTGACAACAGTACATCACTTTTTACTGGCGTTGGCATTGGTGGCACCTCGAAAGGGCTGGTTAGTTGGTTTGGATGGCGGCACAAAGCCCACCGCACCTGAGGTGGCACTTGAAGTGGCAACATTCTCTGTGCGTTTCAACGCAAAACAGTTCACTCGTGAGTGGCGTTTTTCGCAAAAACTGCAAACATGAGCATATTTGCAATTTCTGAACGTACACCCACTCACTTTGTTAAAATTATGGCAAGATTTTTTAGACCTCTGCAAGGGGGAAGCAACACCAGAACCAGCGGCAGACGCCGACAATGTTGTTGCCTTGACCCATAATTCTGTATGCATACGTCCCCAAGGTAGAGGTTGAGATTGTCTGTGAGCACGGAATGTGCGATCATAAAAATTAAATGCCGCCACTCCATGTGCCCGCTCAAGGTCACGAACAAGATTGCAATAGGATAACAATCCCGAAATTTCACCTGGATATTTTTGGACATATATATCCATGAAGATGTGAAATGCTGTAAGCCATTGACCAATGGTCAACAGCTTAGATGTGTCCTTGGCCTTGGAGGTCATAGAAATATGTTGGCCTGCCACACGAATAAGAACGTCATCGTCGCACTTTGTGTCAGTAATATGAGCTAAATCCACAAACTGATTGTTCCAAATCGCCTGTTTAATTTTGTCAGGCACAAAAGCTCCTATTGCCAAGTCGTATGATGACATCGTGCTAGCCGCAGGCACATTCGGAAAGCTAGCCATACCTGTTACTGAGTGCGGGCCATGCGACGTACTCGGAGAGGGTACACTGTCCATCACCAATAGTTCCTGCACACGTGCAGCAGTAGCGTCCGCAGCCATATCAGCAGGATCACTTCCATCCAAAG
>JBEVXV010000496.1:4843-5200 GCA_040505915.1 Sedimenticola sp.
ACGACTGTTTGTGAGATAGTCTCCTGTGGCGGAATTACCCCTTTTCTCTCCAGCGCCTTGATAACGGCATCGACAATGCCCTGGCAGGCCTCACCGCTGATGGAGGCAATGGGAACTTCAGCCGCATCCAATCGACTGCGCTTTGGCGACTGCGACCGCGTCGTCATGGCCCTCTTCCGACTTGGAGGCATCTCGGACCCTGTAAGCAATTGATCAGTAATTAGCGACTTTTGAAAACAAACCTGAGCCATGGTGATGCCTGAGGGTCCCCGTATTTGAAAGTAAATGTTCATAAACATATCCAAATACTATATATTCTACCGTATGCTTGGTTTACACATGTAGAATATATACTAT
>JBEVXV010000497.1:0-2469 GCA_040505915.1 Sedimenticola sp.
ATTGGATATCACTTGCGTGAGGAGCCGTATACGGACCCGTACGTACGGTGCTGTGGGCAGACGGAGGCTTCGGCCTCCTCTGACCCGATAATCCCCGGTAGCCGTGAGGCCGCACTCCTTAAGTTAATGGCATTGGCTGAGGGGTAGATGTGTATGGGGTTTAGGAATTGTCCAAAAATTGGACAATATGTGAGCAAATTCTGTAGCTGGAGCAGCGATTTATCCCTACAGGCTTTCCCTACTATAATAGTAGGGTATTTTTGTTGGCTCATCAGGCGCTGGCAATTTAATTTATGCGCAGGCTCTATTGGATGAAAAAGCCTATCCTACACCTGTGTTCAAAAAGCTCTACAGCCTTCGCTGGGGTGTGGAAGAAAACTACAAGCGTGAAAAACAGCGTATTGAGATTGAGAATTTCTCTGGGCGAAGTGTCGAAGTTATCTGTCAGGATTTCCATGCCAAGATTTTGGCATTAAATCTATCTGCTATGGTGGTGTGGGTCGCACAAGCAATTGCTGAAAGGGTATATAAAGATCGTGCAAAAAATTACCAAATCAATTTTGCTAATGCCATATCCGTATTAAAAAATGATTTGGTGAGCTATATAAATCAACACTCGCCATGGGGCATGCTACTCAGGTTACTCTCAGAGATCATTCGATCTGTTGAGCCCGTTGTTCCTGGGCGCTCATATCCCCGAATATTTCACAAACAGGCAGGTTCCTTTTTTTACGGCAACTATAAGAGAACACTGTGATTTTTTCTTAAGTTAATGGTATTGAGCGCTTATGGGGGTAGGCGCTATCCTGATGTGCTTAGGATTCTCCCATTAGAATGCACTCTCATATCATAAAAAACCCATTAATTATGTGAAGTAGTTAGTAATAGTAACCAGCTTTCTGTAGTCTTGCATTTTCCGGGACATGCATTCGTCGCCAAGTGGTCGAATGATATTACCGCTTACCAGCTCAAGTTAGCAATGTTGGCTTTGTGAGTATTCGGAAGATTCCTAGATAATATTTAAAGTCCGCCTGCACATCCAGAACAATAATGCAATATATTATGAATATGGATTTAGCAACAATGCATCAAAGATCGATCACCGCCTCCACTGTTCAGCACAATTCGCACAATCAATCCCAGGGCATAGATTAAACGTGTTCAGGCTTGTGCAAAATAACGCCTTCAAACGTCAACCTGCTCGACGGGATATTGAACCTGCTGATCTGGTATGGGCACTGGGTAGTCTCTGTTCCCTCCATCGCATACCATTTGATGCCGAGCTGCTGCTTAAGCAGTTTCCACCGCCCTACACCACAGACTCCCTGATCCAGGCTGCTCGTTCACTGGGTTTTCGTATCAAGCAGGCCCATAGGGGAATCAAGGCACTTGGCAAGATTCCCATGCCGTGCTTTGCGTTGCTGGAGCATAAACCGGCTACTTTGGATGAGGCGTCTGAAACAGATCGGTCAAAAGATACAGGGCTAGATGACAACGCCATCCTCGCGGCTACCCCAGTCCTGATCACCGGTGTTTCCGAGGAACGTGTCAACTGTTTTGAGGCTGGAACCAACACGCCGGTTGAGCTCTCAATAGATGAGTTCAAGACACGCTATCTCGACAGCGTCTTTCTTGTAGCCAAGGAGCGGGATGCGGTAAAAGACCCGGATGCAGTAGCAGAAACCGAGCGCTTTGGTTTTCGCTGGTTCATCCCGCCACTGCTCAAGCACAAGAAAGTGTGGCGCGATGTTCTTATCGCCTCACTGGTGATCCAACTGTTGGCGCTGGGCACGCCGCTGTTTACCCAGACCATCATTGACAAGGTGGTGGTGCATCACACCCAGAGCACCCTCATAGTCATCGCTATCGGCATGGCGATATTCATGATCTTCTCCGCCATACTCAGCTGGGTGCGTCAATATATGGTGCTTCATACCGGCAACCGGGTCGATGCGGTGCTGGCAGCCGAAGTCTTCGACCATCTGTTTAAACTGCCGCCACGCTACTTTGAGATGCGCCCAACCGGTGTGATTGCCGCCCGGTTGCAGGGTGTAGAGACTATCCGCGAGTTTATCGCCAGTGCCGGTGTCACGCTGATTCTGGATCTGCCGTTCCTGTTTATCTTTGTCGGTATCATGTTCTACTACAACGTTCAGCTCACCCTGATCGTGCTGGCGATTCTTGCGGTGATAGCCGTTATCAGTCTCTTTGTAGCCCCCCTGTTCCAGGCGCAACTCAACCGACAGTTTCTGCTCGGGGCACGCAATCAAGCCTTCCTCACAGAGTATATTGCCGGGGTGGAGACTGTAAAAAGCCTGCAGATGGAGCCCCAGCTTAAACACCGTTTCTCTGATTATCTGGCCGATTATCTACACGCCACCTTCAAGACCCGTCAGCTCTCCAACACCTACAACACCGCAGCCAGCACTTTGGAGCAGCTGATGACCCTGCTCATATTGGTGGTGGGAG
>JBEVXV010000498.1:0-3594 GCA_040505915.1 Sedimenticola sp.
TGACCAATCCAGTGCATATAATTTAGTTATAATAATGTACAATGTATGTTAGGACGTTCCTCGGTAACCAGAGAAGCGTGTCTCCGGTTGTTGGAGAGCATCCCAACTTGTGAGGTGATTGTCCGGTGGGTCTGCAAGTTCCTGTGACATATACCACATGTACGGGTAATATGACTTCGCTGTTTTGTCAGGTGTTCTGCGAGGCTCGCAATGGACACCTGGCAGTTCCCGACGATTCCAGCGAAGAACTGTACTTAGAAAACTACATGAATTCAATGAGAGGTAATATGCCAATAACGATGTGTACGAGGGTGGTCAAGCCGATAGTGAACACCGTTGTATAGAGAATAGCAAGTCAATGACTTTTGATGTCAACTTTATCAGTGAGTCCAGGACTTACGTAGGATTTCCAAGGTTATGCCGAGTTATATAGAGAATACTATGCCGATGTCTTTCGATATGAACTTCACCAGGCGATGCTTGGAAACGCGTAGGAATTGCGAGGCAATACCAAGATATATAAAGAATTCAATGCAAGTGAATATATCACTATTATCAGTTGAGGCTAATTACGCGGAGACTATACCCAGGTATACAGCGAATACTAGGCAAATATAATTATTTCGCTATCAACATTTGCAGGTGGGACAATGAAACGCGTAGGAATGCCGAAGCTATGTCGGTGTCATAGAGAAAACTGTGTCGGTGTCTTGTGATATCAGCTTTACTATACTAGGCGAGTCTAGGAATCGCGTATGAATTCCGAGGCTATACCGAGGTATATAGACCCAAACTCACATGATTTCCGTCGAGCTCTTCCCGCGTGTCGAGCGTGTTGGGCCGTGATTGCTGGCATAATGTTTCCGGAAAAGAGACATCCCCTACCCACTGCCCGAAATAGACACCACCCCCTGTTTTCGGGGCATACATGTATGTTTTGGAAAAAACAACAACAAGTGAACAGTTTATTTCTTTAGTATGTTAGTGACGAACATTGCTCCGAAATTGCCTGTCGCGATCAGGTCGTTGGTAACTTATCCACTGAGCTAAGATTTCACCGAGCCCAGTTACATTTTGGATTAATCGACGCTTGGACTAGCAGCCTGGATTCACGGTCCGTGAGTAATGAAAGCTACGAGCAAGTGATTTCAGACAAGAGAATATTTATTTTGTGAGTGACTGTTTTGGCCCGAGAGCACTTTGCTCCGAGACTGTCTATCACGACCAAGTGAATCGTCGAGCTAACTCAGCTCCCAAGCTAGGCATGCATCGGGCCTAGTGTTTTAGGTCGGACCAGGATTCGAAGTAAGGACCATTAGATAAGTATGTCTCCTTAGCCCACTCGGCCATATCACGGCCGTGATTAATCATCTACATATTTAGGATATATAGCCGCGAGAAAGTGATTTTATCTTCAGACAAGACAAATGTTTATTTCGTGAGTAAGTATATTGGCCCTGAAAATGACCATTGTTGTTGGACGGATAGACGGCAGCATTGCGATATGCGCTACGTGGTTGCCATGGCCGTTGCAGTACCTGGACCCACAGCTCCGACCAGGAACCGTCTCTTGGAAAGCTTCGTTGAAAGAAGAAGTTTGGCCCCGGTCTATTCCTTCTAATCTCCTCGTCCCAGTACTCGGTAACTGGAATGCCATTTTCCGTCTTCGTAGTATTCGTCGTGGTTGTCGTCTTCGGCGCCGCCACAGAGAACAGAGCCTCCGGTTTGTCGTCGCTCGATTCGCAGACCTCCAGTGTATTGAGGCTAATCGTTGCCGTCGAGGGCAGCACGCATCCCGTCATAGAGTTCGTGTTCGCAGATCTAAAATGAACTGGTAACTGAAATGACATGCGCTTTTATAGCCTCTATGTGGCCAATCAGGCTAACGGACCAGTCAGAATAAGGACCAATCACAGGCTGCCCTGCATGTGTGTGTCAGTGTGTATGTATAAACACACGAGTTTCAGAGAGACGGCACGCAAGAAAGTGGAATGATAGTCACATTCAGATGTTTTCTGAAGAAGCTGCATACGTTGCTTAGTGTCCGAGAGGACGATCAGAGAAAGGACAAGACGGTGCCAGCACTGGTTGAGGAAAAGAGGATAGCGAGTGACAGGCAAGCATAGGCAAGTTCTTCGCTCGCAAGGGTGTGACGAACGTCAGAAGATTCAGCAGCAGCAAGTGTTGAAAGTGAATCTGTTGAACCTCTACCCAGACATCAGCTAGTTATATGAAAACAGATCAGAGAGCAGCAGTGTCTTGCATGTCAAGATGCTCAACATGTACCCCGACCTCAACGAGTTCCACTGTTGAACACAGCCAAACGGCCATTGTCAGTGCCTACACATATTTCGCGACCACTCGGTCTATCCCAGTCCCGTACCACCGTTCGGTACGCCGGGCCAACATACATCTATTCCCGGTCGTAGCTGCTTGTATCCTATATCGAGTGCGGCGCGATAGGCTGGTTCGAGCCACCAGAATGAGCTACACAAACTCGTGGATAGCGGTCGGCCAAGCGGTGCGGGGTCAGAACAAAACCAGTGCCGGCTGTGCGTGCGTTGGACGACGAACGGATGATCGAGATGATGTTGAATGAGATTACTAGGAGGACCGACTCAATTCGGACGAGTAATATCACATTTGGCGCCGGCATTTGGACAGTCTCGTCCCTCCCCCTCCGTGGCCACGATACCCGAAAGCAGTGTGGGCTTCACAACCCGATCGTCGTGAGTGATCCAGATGCCATTGTTTCAAGGCAGCGGCGGTCTGTAGGGGCCCGGGCACAAATGTATCTTAACTTGGAAGTGGAAGGGCTCAAGCTCCCCTGTCGCCTGTGGTGTTTTTTCTACCGGTCTGGGGAGGCTAACCGAGATGAGCAGCCGTTCTCCCTTCACGCACGCACAGCAGGCATGAACTTTACAATGTTTCACCAGCTGGTCGGTTCTCTAGCACGTGGTTCAGAGGACACGTAAACTCAATTGGGATTGGAAATTTGTAAAGTTGAATGGAATTCATAATTGTCAAGCCCATCAATCACTCAGTCACAGCCGTGTTACGTTGCCCAACCGCCACATTACAGTGCCGTTAGCGTGGGACAGTGCATATCTTAGGTATTAGTATTTTATTTTTTCTGCAAGGACCGTGCATTTATTTGTGCCGTGTGACAAACAAAACGACTCAAACCGGATGTTCTTTGCGCCGAGTTCGTCAAACTGTCCATCAATCACCAAATTACGGCCACATTGCAGTGCCGCTAGCGTGGGACAATGCACATCTCAGACAATGTAAGGTATCTTTTCCTGAACGTTGTTGTGGCCCTCAATATGGCCGCTGATCTAGCAGGTGATGTGGGCGTGAAACGAGCCACTAATCCGTTGGCGGCAAAATGTACAACGGCTGCCCTCAATGGCCTTCATATTCTCGAAGCACTCGTTGCAAAATGTGTAGGATCGCGGAACTGGGCCCATTTTGTTTTGTCGTTCGTAAAACATATAATGCATTGACCCACATTTTCCCTGGCTTTCCACTTCGCCTTTTCCTTATCGGCATCGAGCTCTCTCTATAGGTCGTCCAGCGATTGAGTTTTCTCCT
>JBEVXV010000499.1:0-4543 GCA_040505915.1 Sedimenticola sp.
CTACATGTTATGCTCCTACTCTTCTGGTCAAGGATACTTAGATATCCTAGTGGGCTTCTGCTCACGTGACTGGAGGGGTGGGGAGTTTCCCTTCCTGTGGTTCATGTGATTTACATAGTTTATTATAAATACACATTCAATTATATTTTCTTATAGACTGATGAACATGGTGCAGGGTTTGGATATTTCAAAATCCCACAGTGGGAATTGGATTTAGATTTCGATCCGACATCCATTTTGCATGAATGTCGCCACAACCCCACCTGGACCACAATGGGAGGGGAGACACCCACTCTTCCAGTCAGCGTAACAGCAGAAGCCGTTCTCAAGGACAATATTGCTTTTGATGTGAATGTTCTTCCCGTGCGAGATCCAAATGTTTTCGTTGCTGGCCAATTGCATACATGCTCAAGCGAGTGGAGCAAAATATTAATTTCCAATTCCGATCATACCTCGGCCACAGTTGGATCCTGGATATCACACGGAATAAATGTTCACGATTTCTTTGCCCATTTCAAGGGCAACTTCAAAGGTAAAGCTTACGACTGCGATATGCCACCCAAACAATATTTTCCCAATTCAAACATGTGTAAGGATCATGTTGATTTCATCATGGGTCAAATTTGCGAAAATATTCGCAGCGGCGCTGTGAGCATTTTAGGCAATGTTGGTACATGCACCCCACCAAAAGTGATTATGCCATTAACGGTTGAGGCGAGCAAACCGCGTTTATGTCACGATGAACGATACATTAATTTATGGACAAAAAATTGCCCTTTCAGACTTGAGACGTTGAAGGACGTACACAGACTGATCGACACAGGTTCTGTCATGATTACTTGCGATGATAAGTCCGGATACTCGCACATACAGCTCACTGACGACTCTCGGACTTACTTTGGTTTCCAGTTCGGGGGCTGGTTGTTCAGTTATAATGTGTTACCATTTGGCTGGAAAGCATCCGCGTACATATACCAGACGACTGGCATGCAAGTTACGTCTTACCTTAGATCATACGGTATGTTGACGACACAATATATAGACGATCGTATGGCAGTTTCTAGCGATGTGAATGCATGCACCACTGGGTGTAACAATGACGTCCGATCCCTTTACAGTTTTAGTCCACAGAAACTCGTATATGTCATACTGGAGATTTTATCGCGGCTAGGATACACACTTGCCCTTAAGAAATGCCAGTTACAACCATCCACCCGTGTTAGATTTCTGGGTTTTATTATTGACTCAATAAGAAAAGCCTACATATTGCCAGCAGACAAGAAAGACGCATTTATCACCTTAAGAGATAGTATATTGTCCGTCCCCTACATTGACGTCCGTACACTACAGCGTTTTGCAGGGAAGTGTGTTTCTATGACGTTAGCTATTCCGGCCGCTCAGCTCTATTCGAGAGAGGTGAATTCGGCTATTTCATTTTGTTTGGGAAACAGTAGAGACATAAAAGTTGAGGGTAAATTGCGTGCCGAAATTGAATATTGGCGTTTTCTCGACGGATGGACGGACTGTGTCCCGTGGAGGAAAGAATTTCACAAACAATTCTTTTTGGTTACCGACGCATCCGCTTATAAATATGGCGCCGTAGTCCTATCGGGTGAGATGAAAGGTGTGGAGTTTGGTGATTTTTGGCAGACAGACGATGCACGGCCTATTCATCTCAAAGAGGCTGCAGCTGTATTATGTTCTTTACAGTCGCTAGAGCATCAGGTTCGTAACCACCGTGTGGACATATGGACGGACAACACTGCCGTTATTCATGCCTGGCACAATCAAGGGTCGCGGGACACTAACTTGAACAGCATTATGAAGGACTTATTTCAGTTTACGTATAAACATAACTTAGATCTTCATTTGAAATATATCGCGTCTGCGGACAACCCGGCTGACAAGCCCTCCCGCTCTATTTCGCTCGCCGATTGCATGCTTCACACGTCAACTTGGTTGCAAATTCAAGATATGTTTGGTCCGCACTCGATCGACATCATGGCCACTGACACTAACGCCATGAATTCCCACCTAGGAACACCTCTTCGACATTTTACGCCCGCACCTTCTCCTGGCACGTCAGGGGTTAATGTTTTCGCACAACGTATTTCAAATGAGGACAATCCGTATGTTTTCCCACCATTTAACTTAATAACACCTCTCATCCGCTTGCTCCAAGAGCAATCGGTTCAAGCATGCACTTTGGTGGCACCTGTGATGACGCCAAAACCAGTTTGGTGGCCACTCCTGCAGTCCCATAGTTCTGCTTCCGTCAAAATTGGCAGGAGGGGTGAGACAGGGGTTATTTTAATTCCCACAAAACGGGGCTACATTCCAGACAAGGTGGGTCTTAAATATGATTTGCAAGCATTCCGAGTACACTTCCCTTAGATAGGTATTCGCAATTATACTTTCAGGCTTGTACTGGCCGTTCGATTGATCTACACGCCATTGACAGCAGGTTGCTGTGCCTAGATACTGCTTCTCATCTGTCACAAGACGCGAAACGGCGGACTAGCACTGAGAAGAAATTTACATCATTTTTACATTCTCTCCCTCATACACCTAATATTGCGGAGGCGTCACCAAATGATGTGCTCAGATACTTGGTTTGGTGTGACTCTAACGGGAAAACCCAGATTCATACGCATGTTTGTCCTAACATCGGAAAACTTGGTGTCCAGTCGTGCGGTTGTCCGGTTCGTCTCGCTGCAAAATCGCTGCAAAACACACTTCAACGACTATCCTCTTTGTATTATAACCGCGGTTGCGGTAAGTTTTGGAATGCGGCTACCAATACTGGTAACCCAATTCACTCGCATATGATCACACAATACGTCAAACAGATCAAGGAAGAGCAAGCAAAAGCGCGCGTCTTACCCCGGCAGGCGAAACCTATGTTCCTTTCTAAGGTAAAATCCGTATCTCAATATATTATGAGTCAATTACAACGTTCCGACATTTCGGTCAGGGAGAAGTTTGTGCTCGCTCGAGATCAAGCTCTTTTCAAACTGCAATTTTTTGCGGGTGACAGGGCAAGCGACATATCGAATATACTAACCCAGGAACTTAAGGAACTTCCAGACAAGTCCGGGTTTGTATTCCAACACACTTTCGGGAAAACCCTTCGTGGTGACAGAAACATTAATACCTTTGTTGTAAAACGATGTGCCGACGAGCACATATGCCCAATCCGAGGTTTAGAACTGTATTTTTCACGCGCTCGATCGTGGTCAGTTGACCTAAGCAATGGTTATTTATTTCGTCCAGTCCTTGACGGTGGACTCGTGTTAAACGACGTTCTAACTTACTCGTCAATTTATGATAGGTTAATTAAGTACTTGACAACTTTAGGAATCTATGACGGTGAGACACCACATAGCATGCGAGCTGGATGTGCAATCTCGATGACAATGACCTCAGACAACGCGTCTCAGTCCGGCGTCATGCAGCATATTGGTTGGAAATCACCTCGATCGATGGACTATTATAGCCGCGCGACACTCATCCGTGACGCAAGTCATGTTGCGTCTGCCTTGGCAGATTCCGTGCCTGATAACAAGAAGGTCGAACAATTTTTCAATGAAAATTCTAGCTTCTCTTCACTGACGCCTGCTTTTAACAAATAACGATGGATCTTAACGCGGTATGCATATCCTCATAGGCGTCATTGGCATTGTCACTTCTGATGGGGTACGTCACGCCGCTCTCAAGCGATTGCCTTTTACGATGGTTAGTTCGATGTACCATGGTCATAGCTTCAATACTTAGAATTTGCGATATCATCATGATTGTATTTGGCCACAGAGCGGATGTAGATGTGGCAAGGATAACAAGAAAATGTGTACATGTATACGTATATTCATAATTCGGTCATGTGTTGTCTTGTTTGATGTACTACCTCGTGTTCAATCTTATGGCAGGTAATGTTGTACATGTATTATGAATAATTGCTTTTTGGTATGGTAGCCATGTGATCTCCGAGTGTGTTCGGAGCAATACTACTTCCAAATTGTACAGAGTTTTCAAATGGTTGTTGTATTTTGTAAATATTCACTATTATTCAGCTGTTGGTGCTTGTGGAGCTTGTACACACGAATTTCTTCGGCAATCACGTGCCATAGGCGTACCCGCATTTCCAATTTCGTAGGCACTTTTGTTAGTGGTTACTGTCATTACTATCCACTTTGTTGCGCATATCCGTTGGACCGATAGGAAATGTCATGCCCGTGACTTTCGCTGACCATAAATAAAGCTGTTCAAGCTGCTGCCACTCATAGGCAGTCAGGAAGCTGCAGTCAACACGTTATTATGAATTATGATGAGCTGAACATACTCGTACAATGCATAATACGTTGTGCTGTTGTCACAAACGCATTGGTATTTCGTTTTTATTATTATCCCCTCGCCGATAGGCAGGAGGGGATATAGCGTTAGTCCATGTACGTGCGTGCGTACGTACGTTAGTAACACTTTTCATTCTTGTCATATCTTCTCAACCGCTTCTCCGATTTTGATAATATTTGGCCACAATGTGTAT
>JBEVXV010000500.1:0-4945 GCA_040505915.1 Sedimenticola sp.
AAAAAGAAACATGACTACAAGTAAGTATGCAGTAAACACTCGTTAACTCAACCCATTACACTGCTGAAACTGTATGTGTGTCACTGTATCTACCGCAGTTTCATTGTTATTATCTCTCTGCTTCCAGTCAATCAGTGTTCATGGTCCATGAAGGCGTCGTTAGCCATAAACATCTCATGTTACACAAAACAGCAGCACGTAATTGGGATTAGTTTCACATTGTCACTATATACACAAAATGAAATCGCAATTGTCTGCTTCCTCTCTGGTGATGGGGACAGACTAAGTCTCCCACGGCACTTCGCCGTTATCATGTAAACAGATATCACCAATATCACGGTTACAAGGTTCGTGAATCTACCGGTTTCAACTGTTAAGCGCTACACATGGCTTTCTAGATAACAATGTTGCAAAGTGGCATTTAGAAAATCAGAAATATGAGAAGCAATTTTGGGTCAGGGAAATTATTATTACCGAGGATGATTTTCAATTATTACGATTAGAAAACAAGTAGGGCCAAATGTGGTAAATCAATCTGTCTATATTCATTCAGGGATATTAGCGTCAGGACAATTTACACTGTGGCAATAGCCGGGTCAATATTGGGTTTTTCTTAATCAAGCGTTGGCAGCATATTTCGAAAGAGAAATAGTATTGGACTTCGCAACGCTGTATATAGTGGTGTCAGAATGAAAGGCAATACTGGGTTACCGTATACATGTGTTTGCATTACATCTCAGCATCGGCAGATCACGTATAGTGGGGACAGTTGATCTATATCAACATAACTGCTATGTATTTACACATTTATCAATACAACAACATATTTTTATTACTGCGAAACAACATTCATGGCGAGTGAAGCCATCATGACATGTAGATAACATGTATCAACTGTTACAGCATGTGGACGAACGTCTGCAATAACGTTTTAATGTCCTTGGAAATCATTGAACGTTTCAAATCACGTTCACGTCGCGTTCGCTTAACTAATGATTTACCTACGCGATTCACAGCGAAAGTGGGATTGTCGTCATAGTCCATGTGTACATCGCCATCCGCATCTAGTGAATCGGCAGATATTGTCCCATCGGCCATTTCATCGTCAAATACGGACGGGGATTCTGTCTGATTATCGTACACACGCGGTTCAGTCTCTCTCTCAGCTCTCTCTCTTAGTCGCTGCCTTAACTCTGAAAGGGGGATATCGTCTTCATCATCAGTGTTCTGTCGTTCGCGTCTGTATTTTAGTGTCTGCCTTAACTCTGAAAGTGGTATATCGTCTTCATCATCAGTGTTCTGTCGCTCACGTCTGTATTTTTGGGCACCTATTTTTGTGGGGTCAGAACTAGCACTCTCAGATTCAGGGGAGCCGGATTCTGGGGGAATTACATACACAGCTTTTCTTAGAGGCTTACCGGTGACGTCAGGTACTTCCCAATCAAGTTTTGCTACTCGTAATTGATCTGCGTGTGCCTTCGTCTGTTCGCCCGTTAATTGATTCCTAATGATAAAGCTAAGGGGTGCAGTTTGCTCTACGATCCTGTAAAACGGGGTCCAATTTGTATCGAGTTTTGAACGTTTCCGAAAATTCTTATAATACACACTGTCACCAATTTCAAACTTGATTTCTTTACTGGATTTGTCTAAATATTCTTTTCGTTTCTTTTTTGCGTCGTTAATATTTTTATGAACCATCCTAAAAATGCGATGTTGTGTTTCTAAAGTCTTAGCAAAATGGTCCTCTCCCATGTACCTACGTCGGGGTTTTAATATGTTGTCCAGGGGTAATACAGGGTCACGATTGTACAATAGGAAAAAGGGAGAGAACTTCGCGCCTACGTTTATGTTCGTTCGAGCACTGGCAAGAATGTGTGGCAAAGCGGAGTCCCAAGAGGTCAGGTTTCCTTGGAGTTCCTTGGACATTATGTCATGTAAAGTACGGTGAAATCGCTCTACCTTTGCATTAGATTGGGGATGGTAGTAACTCGTAGTGACGTGATGGATATTCAAGGCCTCAAGCGTCTCCTTCATTACTCTATTTTTGTTTTCTGTTCCATTATCTGTTACTAGACACAGTATTTGTGAGTGACGTGGGAATATTTCTTCAATGAGTAAGTTTGCAATAACCTCGGCGTGTTTACTTTTTACGCTAAAACTTTCAGGCCAGCCGGAGTATAGATCAACAAAACTCACTATGTATTTGTTTCCACTTAGTGTTTCGGGGTAGGGGCCAGACAAATCTAAACCGACCTTAGCAAATGGGTAAGTGGGCGTGTCTGTAATCTGACTAGGTGCCTTAATAACCTTCATGATACGTTGTTGGCATGTAACACACACAGTTATATAATCATATAAGTCCTTGTAAAGATTCGGCCAGAAGTATTTTAGTTTTATTGCGTCGAAAGATCTATCAATTCCGGGGTGCCCGTTTGAATCGTGATACTGGGAGATAACAGAGTCCCTAAGATGTTTTGGTATGCAGAGCCTAACTATCGGGTCTGTATCTACATTTGACAGATAGTACAGCACCTTGTTCATCACGATATAATGTTGCTGAACCTTTTTGGGGGCGTCGGCCGAGTTTAGTTGTTTGATTGTCTGCATCAGTTCATCATCCCTTGCCTGTTCAACTACCATGTCTATGTCAGATAAGGTGGGGAGGGGCGACTCTAATGGGTCCTTCTCGTCTAACTTACAACTGGCAAAGTCATTTGGATTGAATTTGTTGGAGTTAATTGTGTGAATTTGATACGTTTTGTCACTTACGTCCGCCTCTATGTATTTGGCAGATTCATTTTGATCCCGAGATGGGAGTATAATTACCTCGTTATTAGATTGGGCGGTCTCGGATTTATCAGGGCTAATTAAATTTGTGGGGTCTGGTCTTCTAGACAGCAAGTCCGCACATGAATTATTGACTCCGGCAATATACTCGATCTTGCAATTATATGAAGCAATTGAGAGGCTCCAAAGCTGTATCTTCTTATTGGTCATGGGCGAATCCAGAAGATATTTTAAGGGTTGATGGTCTGTGCGAATTGTGACCTCGGCATTATGCAAATAATGGTCTAGTTTTTGTAAGGAATAGTATATGGCATAGCATTCCTTTTCGATTGTACTCCAACGGGTTTGGGTCGGGCTCAGTTTATGTGAAAGGAAGTGTATGGGTTTCTCGTTCTTGCCTTCACGTGGGTCCATTTCATCATTGTCAGCTAATTGAACTAAACATGCACCAATACAATCATGGGACGCGTCTGTGTAGAGTATGTACGGTTTATGCAAGTCTACGTGCGCCAAATTCGAAACAGCTGTTAAGCTCTCCTTTAAAAAGTCAAAGGCGGATTGACAAGCATCTGTCCAATTAAATCTGGCATATTTTTTTGTCAAGTCGATCAAGGGGCGCGCGATGCTAGAGAAGTTAGGGATAAAACGTCTGTACCAAGAACACATGCCTATAAAACCGCGTACTTCTCTGACAGACGTTGGGGCGGACATTGACCGGATGGCCTCGACCTTTTCCGGGTCAGGACTAATACCGGACTCGTTAACGATATGGCCTAAATATTGAGTTTCTGCTTGCATAAAAGAACATTTTGTTAGTTTCAATTTGAGTTTGTGCTCGCGTAGTCGGTCAAATACTTGTTGTATGTGATTTAAGTGTTCCTGTTCCGTTTCAGAGAAGACCAATATGTCGTCAAGATACGAAATTGCAAAATGGTCCAGGCTTTCTAATACAATGGTCATTAATCGAGAAAACACGGATGGGCCATTGATTATCCCATATGGCATTACGTTGAACTCAAACAGTCCCTTGTGACAGACAAAGGCCGTCTTCTGTCTGTCTTTTTCATCTACCACTAATTGCCAAAAAGCTGAACGCATGTCTAGCTTACTATAGCAACGTGCCTTGCCTAATAGGGCTAACAAGTCATCGATTAATGGCAGCGGATATACCATGGGTCTAGTTATTGAATTCAATTTACGGAAATCTACACAAAAACGTTTGGTCCCGTCTCGTTTTGTTACTATAACTACTGGAAATGACCAGCTGCTGGTTGAGCGCCTAATAATGTTTGCAGACAACATTTCGTCGACAGCCTCTGTAATTATCTTCCTGTTAGTTAATGGAGCTCTGTATGGGCGTAATTGGATCGGCGGATGATTGCCTGTATCAATTTCTAATTTAACCGTTTCAGTAAAAGTCAAATCACGGTCGCTTGCTGCGAATAAATCAAGGTTCCGAGATAATAATGGTATAATCTTATTTTTGTGTCTCGGGGGAACGTCCACACTTTCTAAATCATTCACACTCACGGATCCAGTGGCAACGTCGCATATAGCGGCCATACTATGCTCACTGACTGTTTCAATCCGAGCAACGACACTTCCTCGCCGGAGTCTAACTGTTTTATTTGTATTATTTGTAATTAGAATTGGTATAGTTCGAGATCCATTTAGTTTTGCGACTGATTTTGCTACCATTACGCCCGGTTCTGTGCCAATATACCCACGCTCTACGCCAGAAACTTCACACAGAGATGGCTCACCGAAGTTGAAATTACGTTGGCTCTTACCTGCGCACACGTTAGCGGTTTGAGGTTTTAAAAGTATCTTATGTTTTAACCTAATTAGTGATGAAATGTGTATATCTTCCTCAAGGGTCACGTACACGCCGTTAACTCGCATACAACCGAGATCGAAATAAAGTCTCACACCCTTTTCTCGCAAGAAATCACGTCCTAAAATCATGTTTCTGTTCATTTCTGAGACTATGTAACATGTCTGTGTCAATTTTACACCACCTATGGTGATTGGCAACATGATGCAACCATCTACAGGCAGTGGCTCGCCATTTACTGATTGTAAACATATATTTTTTTTTTATTAAATTAGGTTTATTTTCTAGTGTTTGATATATCCGTCTGTGCAGTAACGTCACTTC
>JBEVXV010000501.1:0-4208 GCA_040505915.1 Sedimenticola sp.
TTTTTCATACGCTTTTTATGCTCTTGCCTGATTTATGCATATTGTTTTTTTTTTGTTTTTTTTGCTGTTTTGACTGATATAATTGTGTACTTGTGTACCGGGTATAATTGTAATTTACTCAAATAAACTACTATATTCGTGTATCACTATTGATCCGACCTGTACCAAAGCGACAAAATAATTGGTTCATGAAAGAGGCAATAAACTTCCAAAATTTATCTCTTTCCAGCATCGCGGAGAGAGAGCGCTTACAAAATATCTGGACAAACACCCACTTGTGGTACCAACTTCAGAAAATACTCACATAGCCATTCTCCTATCTGACAGCAAGGCAGCAAGGCTACAAGCTGTAGACACTGGACAAGAATTCCCGTTGGAATATTTGTACCAAAAGGGAAAGAATACAGAATCACTTGTGAAATTATTGGACAAAAATCTCAAAATAATCACAGAAAAACATGGGAAACCTCCAGTAGTATACGTGTGGGCGGGTACATGCGATATTACCACAAAGACCACTCACCCATACATAAACATTAAACAAATTGGTGACGTCAGTCCAGCAGAAGTTATCAGACAATACGAAAAGGCAAAGACTCGCACACTATCATCCGGGGGAAAAATTAAGTTCATTGGGCTTCCCATCTATTCTGTGTCAGAATACAATCGCGTTAAAGGACATCCAGAGTGGGCACAGTTCGTTGGAAGTGATCGCGAGGTAGAAAGACAAATTGAATATTTGAACGAAAAAATTGTAGAACTTAATGCAGATGTAGCCAGACACACCTTAAAATTTAATGCAGATTTACGTGACCTAAGACATAAAAATAAGCCAACCTACTATTACGACCTGTTAGAGGACGGTTTGCATCCAGGTAAACTACTGTCAGAGAAGTGGTTGCGGAAACTGAAAATAGACATAACCCGCGAGTGTTACGCACAGCCAGGAGACGCGATAACAGTGGACCCACAGGAATACGTACAATTTGAATAATATGAAAAAAACACTCAGTACTGGCGGTAGTGATACTGCATCATACCAACCTGATCCTGAGGACCATAGACAGAAGCATGACAATAATGTTGATATGGACTCTCAACGCGAAGAGATCCAGAGCATGCGGGGCATGTTGCGGGAAACCTTGACCAATATTGATCGCTCAAATCGGGAGGAAGAGAATTTTTTAAAACGCAGGAAAGAAGAAAGGCGACAAAACCTCTCCCTGCTGAAAACCCCAAACAGTGAAACTACACATTCTTATGATAATTTACCTCCTGTTCACAGACCTCAGCAAGGAGGCGAAGCGAGTCTATTAGCTTCCAACCATGATAACACTCCAGCCATAAGCGAGCTAAATAACCATATACCGTTAGTTGCCACTAACAGCCAAACACAAATTCCGAGTGTTGCTGATGAAAGACATGAATTCAGTAGCGAGCTAAATGCAATTAACCGATGGAATGAACGCACTACTGACAAGACACGCTATCCACAGCATGGGGCAGCCGCGAACTATGGACAACTGCCTCGTGGTACTGCATCACAGGCAGGGACTCCAGCTTCTATGGTAGCCCCACCAACGCTAACGCCGTACAACATGTATACTGCATCACGGGCAGGGGCGCCAACTTCGATGATAGCCCCACCAACGCTGACACCGCACAACATTCATGGTCAGCAAAGACAATCAGTAACACCAACAAGTTATATGCCAACCGTAACCAACAGTCAATCCATGATGAACCTATCACCACCCATTAGTGCATATCCATCAAACTTGAATAATGCGAGTAGTATAGGGTGGCGGCAGCCAATTCCAGATTTCCGCGGGAGCATAGGGTATAACGTGCCACCTCCCCCAGTGCCGTATTGGCAAGCATCAACACCAGTTACAGGTAACGTCGCATTACCGAACATACAACAAATTGCGCCAACAATGACACCAACACCAACAATGCCTGCAAATATGCAACAACATGTAGGCATGTCACCTGTTGGGATGGATGACAGAAGGGGGTATACGCTGCCCCCGTCACACCCTAGCCAGATCACACAGACACAGGGTCCACACGTGAAACTGCCAACATTTGATGGGAAGGACGAAATTGAAGTGTTTCTTACTCCTTTCGAACGCCTTGCAAGAAGGTATGGATGGACTCCATGCGAAAAGGTTGACAGATTATATGAAGCATTACAGGGTAAGGCGATGTGGTACGTTTGTTCATTACCACAGCAATTGACAGAAGATTATGATGCATTGAAAAGCTGTCTCGTGAAGCGTTTTGGTCGAAAGGACCCAGCAGGGACAATGAGGCGACGATTATCGGAGATGAGGCAAAAGGCAGAATCAAATGAAGAGTTCGGAGAAGAGATTAGAAGATTAATATCAGCAGCATATCCTGGGATCGACCTCGCCCTACAGGACCAGTTGGCTGCCGAATCGTTTCTGAGGGGATACAAGAACAGCAAGATCGCATTTGATGTCTTGAACAAGAATCCGGCTACGCTTAATGAGGCCATCGATTTGGTCACATGCCAGGAACATAATTACAAGGCAACCATAGGACGTGATAAGGAGGCGACAAGATGGGATAGATCAAGGCGTGTATCCTGGGCCGAGGAAGTCGAGCTTGCAAATGACGAGGATGAGATGCTCACTGCACAGCGCATCAGGACAGCTACATATATAACCCTTGAACAACTAGACAAACGTCTCCAAAAACTGGAGCTGCAGATGCAGAAACAGCAGGACCAAGGCCAGCACCACTTTGAAAGACAACCGAAGAAAATTGAGCCTTCTTTCAAAGAGAACAGGAGCTGTTTCCAATGCGGAGGCATGGGCCATTTTAAAAAGGAGTGCCCTAACAGATCTAGATCGCCCAGCCCATCAAGAAATTTGCGGAGATCACCTAGCCCACCCATATCTTACCGAGACACAACGCCTGAACGTGAAATAAGAGTTACACGACTACAACGCAAAGGGCGCAGCATCCATGTTCCAATCCGTGTCAACGGTGTAGAGATCAAAGGTGTCGTTGACACAGGTGCGGACGCCACTATCATCTCAGATCATACAGCCGAGAAAGCGCATATAAAGCCAGATCGAAGCAAGAAATTTCGACTCATGAACGCCGAGGATGGCGCAGAGATGGTGGCCTTCGGAGGAGTCACTGCGACACTCCAAATGGCTTCCCAAACTTGGAAATGGCCAATTTTTGTCGCTCCCATCCGGGACGATGTACTTCTGGGAATTGACTTCCTCAATGCCGCCGATGTCACCATTTTCACTGGACAAGGTGACTTACAAGTGGGCGAAGAAATGGTTTCGGGCTGTATTATGGACGGTCATGAGTCCTACGCGTGCAGCACTGTCTACTCTGAATGTGATACTGTCATCCCTCCAGAGAGCGAGAAGATAATAGTGGGCCGAGTAATGTTTCCAATGGCAGGAACCAGTGCGGTGCTAGACGGTGGATCCCTACAGAATGGTGTGAAAGTTGCCTCTTGTCTAGTCAACATGGAGAATACAATTCCTGTGCGCATACTAAATCTCAAAGAGCATGCAGTTCGAGTACCAAGGAACACACACATCGGAAAGATAATAGAGATTCATGATGACAAGGATCAAATTGATGTCGACGATTCAAACATCAGCATACATCTGCCTGCTATCAATAAAGAAAGGGGGGAAGAGGATGTACGAACACCGTCCAAACCACACGTTCCAGACCACTTAAACAAGGTTTTTCAGCAATCTTCCGAACATCTTGACGAACATCAAAGAGCAGCGCTGGCAAATACACTGGTTGAATTTGCTGATGTCTTTTCAAAAGACGATTTCGATGTTGGTACATTTGCAGCAGTTAAACACCGAATCAATACTAACGAAGCAACTCCGATACGCCAACCAGTGAGACGAACATCATTAGGAATCGCACAAACAAGGACTACGCCGTACCACCCATCATCAAACGGACAAGTGGAACGGTTTAACCGTACAATTCTGCAAATGATCCGCTGTTATGTCGACAAGGGTCAAAAATCGTGGGATGAGCACCTACCCTTGCTGTTAGCAGCATACAGAAGTACACCGCACGCCAGTACTAGCTGCACGCCGAACAAACTAATGCTGGGAAGAGAGGTCCACTTACCACACGATTTGGTATTTCGTGACACGAAAACTCTTCGCGAAGTCATACCCTTGCCC
>JBEVXV010000502.1:0-9605 GCA_040505915.1 Sedimenticola sp.
AATTATCCACATCTGCTGTAACAGCATCGCTAAACAGCGCATGTGTCTGATGATTAAAGCTAATGATATTGAAGCGATCGGTCACCGCCAGTCGCTGTAGCGCCAACTTTACCGCATCAGCTGCCTGGGCAATGGAGCCACCGTGCATTGAACCGGAGGTGTCGATCACAAAGATCACCTCCCGGCTCGGACGTGCCGCCAATGGATCGCCTCCTACCGGAGGCATTACCATCATCAAGGCATACTGTTGCTGACCCCACGTCTCGCTAAAGAGTGCCGCCGAGGGTGCGGTTCCTGCAAGAGGAACCCAGGTAAGCTCAAAGTCTCGATCTGCCGGAACCTTATCCGCTTTCAACTTGATGCGGTGAACACCCCCACTCTCCCGTACCGTTTCGATTTCGTGATAACTGCTTTCAAGACGGGCCAATGGAAAACCTGCGGCCAAGCTGGCTTGAATGGTCACCGGGTTGATAGCGCCCTCTGCCGGGTCTACTACCGGTGGCGTAATGCGCGATGCATCAGCCACCTGACTCGTACTATCCGCCCAACCACTGGCGCTAAATCCGTCGATGGCTGACTCGCCCTTGGGTACGCCGGGAATATAGCGTGGTGCCACCACCATGGGGAAGCGTATAGAGAAGCGCCCCTGGTCATATCGCAATGTCTGCTGGTACTCGATTTCAACAGTCACCTCTTCACCAGCGGCGATATTGGCAACGGCTGTAGTGAAAATATTTGGCCGCTCCTGACTCAACAGGCTGGCTCTCTTACCTGCCAACTTTGCCTGACGGTAGATCTTCTCCGCTTCTGCCTTCTCCTCTATTTGACCTTCAATAATGCGCTCACCAATACGCAGTTTCATGCGATCAACCGCTGCATTTTCAGGCAAGGGAAAGACGTAGACCCCCTCCACCCAACCGGCCCCCGGATTGCGAAAGCGCTGTTTCACCGTGACACGGGCAGACATACCGCTGATATTCATCGCCACATCGGTACTTAGCTGAGGTGCGTCGATACTCCTTCCGCCGCTTGCCAGCTTCAACAGCAGACTGCCACGCTGCACCTCATCAATAGAGGTGGATGGCATACCACTCATCTGCTCACCGGGCTCAGCGTGGGCAGGCGTACTAATAGCAAACATGAGGAGAACCGAAAAGAGCGCCACCAGCAGTCCTACACCAACAGAGGCCAAAAAGGTCAACAGCATATCTTTCATTAGTAAATCAGCGCTTTTTACTTGGAACATAGTGAACCCTCCTATCTCTCTTTTTTCCCTGTGGACGCTTCCAAGATCCCAAAAGACGGTAGCTTGAGCGACTTACACGCTCAGGTGATCCATAAAGAAACACCTCGCTCAATGGCTGGATGATTTTGCTCATGCTCCACTCCTGCGACAGAAGTGGATCAGCACCCGCCGGTCCAAACCAAGACCCTCCAGATCTTCTGCTGCATATCGGGCCTGACTCTCTCCATAGATCCCCTCGATAAGATGGGCTGATTCAAGCCCATGAGCCATTAACTGCCGCGTCACCACCTCAACCCGGCGTTTTGACAGTGACTGGTTAATAACACTGCGCCCCCGCCTATCGGCATAGCCATCAACATGGGTATCCAACCCCGGCAGTCGTATAAGTGCGTTGGCAAGACGACCGAGCTGTTCACTGTATTCCTTTTCCAGAGCGGCACTACCGCTACGAAAATGTATCTCCAGAACAAAACCGTCAGCAATCGCATCAAGCTGGACGGCGTGAAGTACCCGACTCCTGCTTAGGGCCTTATCAAGCTCAGTCAGCTGAGACTCATTATCCTGTAGCCGTATATCCAACTCCTGACGCTGTTGCTCCCCAACATTCAACTCCACTTCCAACTGCGCCACCCTCGTCTGGGCCTTGCCAAGCGCCGCCTCCAACCCACTGCTACGGCCCAACAGCGCGCCACCGATAGCACCGACCACCAGCCCGGCTGGCCCGCCTACAATGCCACCCGCCAGAGCACCGGCCCCCATCCCCGTCAACTCCTGCCCCTCCACCTCACTCTGATAATCAGAATCGCTCCCCATCGCCGCTACCGGGGAGATCAGAACCACTCCTGCCAATGCGGAAACCGCCAATAACTTTTTCATCTCTTCTCCTTATAATCATTGGGCCAGCGTACCCTCCATGGTAGAAACGGCTTACCTGCCTGCGCCGGATACTCATTATGTGTAAGTCATTAAAGCGGAGCGAGGTGGCATCACCCTTGCGCTGACAGGGCAAAGTGGTGGCAAAAAATGGCATAAATGTGGCAGTACGAATGCAACTGCAATAGACGGCTATGACAATAGGGGGGGGTAGCTTTTGTACGGCGGCTGGCTGCGTCATAGGTGCTTTGGCTGATATGGCCGTTGGCATCGGCCACTTCCAGGGAGTTGCCACGGCTGTCGTAGGTAAAACGGGCTGCCTGCCCTCCAGGGTCGATGACGGCGGTAAGGTTACCCCAGTCGTCGTAGCTGCATTAGGTGAGGGTCAGGAGGTTGCCCTTGGTATCGTGGTGATAGCGGGTGATACGGCCCAGCCCGTCGATCTTTTCGGTGATGTTGGCGTAAGTGAGGTTGCGACCCCTCCTCTCCACTGTTTTGAAAACGCAACAATTCGAGACCTGAGCCCATTGATGTTCACTGATTGTGACCTACAAGGATCAGATTATTCATGTTGGGCACGATTACCACCTTGAAGAGATGGCCACTTACGAAGATTCAGAGCGTGGCATCAGTGTGCCGTCCGGTTTCAGGCTCAGCGAGAAGACAGGGCACTTGCGATGAGCTGCAGCGCTGCCGGGGAACTTCTTCAGTAGGTCGAACCTCTCAGTATCATCGGCATCTTTAAGCATTCGGTTCTGAGTTTTGCCGGTGTCAGCTCTTTTGTCTACATTTTCTCAGAGGATGTCGAATGCCGGGTGGACTCCCCTGAGGTTTATTCAGCGGCAAGGGTATATTGGAGGTTGTGCAATAGGGCCGTTGGGAATACCTGTTCAGGTGAGAGCCGTTACGAGGTACACTTGCCCTAAGCCACTATGTGAGGTAAACACAATGAAACAGATTTTTTCCACAATGATGCTGATCCTGCTCTCTATTACGGTACTGCCTCAAGCAGCACTGGCAACCATGGCTGAGCCTGAGCCGGACTTCGATAATCCACGGAAAATCGTCATCTCCCTGAGTGAGAAGGATGAAGGCCGGGTCAATGCTGTTCTTAATAATATCATCAATATTCAGAAATTCTATGAGCAGGACTTCGTGCAAATCGCAGTGGTGGCCTATGGGCCCGGCATTTGGGCCGTGCTCAAGGATTCACCGGTGCGTTCACGCATCGAAAGTATGCTGAAGTATGAAATTGAGTTCGTCGCCTGTGGTAATACGTTGGACGGTATTCACAAGGAAAAGGACGCTCTGATAGATGGTGTCGGCTGGGTACGCGCCGGTCTGCCGGAAATCGTTGAGCGGCGACTCTCCGGCTGGGTTGATATCAAACCTTAGCCGATATGCGGTTTCTTTCTCATTGACGGTGGGCAGAATGCTGTCCACTGTTGTTAACACCAGCACCCATTAACACCAGGACACCCATCACTTAAACAGCACTAATCATTAACACCAGGACACCCATCACTTAAACAGCACTAATCGTAACTTCTCCATAACCCAGTGCAGATGGATAACTTTCAGGTGGGTGCAGTGACGCCTTTTCAGGACGTACAGCAGCAGGGATGCTGCTGTGAGCGTACAGGGGGTCTATTCACAGCGTCTCCTGAAAAGGTGTTACTGCACCCACTATGGCACGGACTTTTTAGTGCTTGGGGTCGGAGTCGATTGCGCCGTAAAAAGGTGCATTTTCCACCCATCTTGACGCAATTGACTCCGACCCCTGGTGGAAATGGCACCCAAATTAGGTATAGCTGAATAGTTACTTGTTGGTTTACTATCTAATTTAAATAGCTTTCTCAATAAACCGCGATCTGTCTTCCGCCCTAGTGAACTCGGATTCCCCGCGCTAGGTATTTACCTCCCAGGCAAGCCAGGGCATGAATCTACAATAAAAAAAATGATAAATCTATTGATTTTTTAGTCAGTTACAGGCCATTATTAATAACTACCTAAGGTTTTATATATGGCTCCAAAAAAAATCCCACAAAAGGACCTCGAGAAAAAGGTCATCCTGCTCAAGAAGAAGATCAAAACGGTCACCTCCCGCCTTGATCAACAGGCTTCTGTACAGAGCAAGCTGAGCAGTAAATTCAAATCACTGCGTAAGGATACCCGTGACCTGAAACAGAACGATAACGGGTTGGCGATCCGCCTGCAGGATCTCACCGATTCGGATGCTGAACTACTCGATATGTGGCAGCAGCTGCAACAGACGGGGAGTCAACTCGAACAGCAGCAGTCCCACCTATCCCACGCACTATCGACGATCCAGCGGCAGGATGACGACCTCGACGCCAGACTGGTGTCACAGCTTAAGCAGCACCAGAAACTAGCACATGCCACTAAGAAGCTCAGCACAAAGCTGCGCGACCTTGAAGAGAATGCATCACTGACTGAACGTAACAGCGGAGAGCTGGAACAACGCACCAACGATCTGGAGCGCAACGCCACCGAAATCAGCGGCAAGCAGCAACAGCTGGAGGAGCTCTCCCGGCAGTTGAACGAGCGCATCGAACCCCTAGCCTCCCTCCAGGTGGACAGCCGACTTGACGATCTGAACCGCAGTGGCGATGCGCTGGAGCAATCCCTGAAAGGGGAACAGGAACGAATCGAAGCGCTGACACATGCCAGCGAATCGCTCAAAGATCAGCTTAACTTGGCCATTGATAATACCGGGGCCCTTGAGGAGCGCATTGCCACTCTGAGCAACCGCGACGATCAGCTCGGCCGTGAGATTGAAGCGCTGCAAGCTGAATTACAGGGGAGAGGTGCACCGCACCAGGAACAGCTACAGGCCCAGGAGAGCCAACTGGTCAAACAGCAGGAGCTCATAGCCAGCACAGTTGCCGAGCAAATAAGGGCAAATGACGGTATCAACAACCGACTGGGTACTCTGGATGTCGACCATCAATCCGTTGCAGAGAGGACCGATACGCTCCGGGCACAACAGGCAGAGCAGGGTGCCGAGGCGGACAAGCTTCAGCAACGTCTGAGGCAGCGTACCATTCAGGGGATAGTGATATTTCTATTGGTCACTGCTGCCCTGGGATTTCTGCAATTCCAAAACTACAAGTATACAGATGCCCTGCTCCAAACGGTGGTAGTGGAGCCCACAGTGAAATCGGAAACCACTGTCGATGCCATGGAGCTGCAAGGCAAAATAGCCGAACTCAGAAATGAGTTCATTCAGCTCAGTGCCTCGGTGACGCAGGTTACTGAATCAGTGGATAAGATCAGCACCGGCGTTGACCCGGAGCTACCCGGACAGGTTAGTGGACTGACCGAGACCACAGAGACCCTGACCCAGGAGAGCCTACAACAGCAGCAGCAGAGTGCCCGGTTGCAGGAGAGCCAGGAGCAGATGCAGACAGCGGTGAAAGAGATCGCCAGCGAGGTCAAGTCCCTGGAGGAACAGCTCTCCCAATACCCCGCCGCCACGGTCGCCATCCAAAGCCCTGAAGGCAAACAGTGGTTGAAAGCCCAGCAACTGGGTCTCTACACACTACAGATGCTGGGTGTTCACAAGCGGGAATCCCTTGCCCGTTTTATACGGCAGCAGGGCATTGAGGCAGATAGCGCCATCTACCACACCCAGCGTCAGGGCCAGAAATGGTACGTGCTGTTCTATGGTACCTATGAATCAATAACTGAGGCCAGAAACGCCGCCAAGTCACTACCCAGGGCGTTGGCCGACCAAAAGCCCTGGGTCCGAAAGATCCCCAAAACGGGTGGTCTGTTCCCCTTGGAGCCTGTCCGAGAATAGGGGCGGTAGCGAGGAAAAGCCTTTTTGAGTCAGCTTTTCGATTAAATGAGGCGAATATTGGGCATATTTAACGGATTTAACTATTCAGCGGGTACTCGAAGTCGGAGTCGATAGCCCATATGAATATGGACATTCGACTCCGACCCCAAACCCAGCTGACAAAACATCATCCCTTATTGGTGTTGTTCCTTTTTTCTTGACTGGATCTGTGCGACGTCGATCGCGGCGAGGGCGCCGCTCCCACGGTGGGGTGATGGTTGCGTGTGGCATCTGTCAGTTCGTTTCACCTATTTTGTCGTTGAAACATACCACTTCTCAACCCGCCAATTCACCAGGGCTTCGGGAATAAACTCCTGTTCAAGCCGACCCTTTTGTTGCTTTAGCAGGTGATAATAGAGATCGGCCTCGCCGGAGTTGAGTTGGCTGGGTGCGGCTTGTCCCGCAGTGACCTGTTCGATAACTGCATTATCATTTTGGCAATGCTCAAAGGTCTGCTGGTCCATCAGCAGTGGCGTCAGGGTTGGCTGATATGAACGGGCGGTGGCGAGCATGGTTAAACCCCAGGTATCAATATCCCCCCAGTAGGCGATCTCTTTATTGCTGATCCACTCTCCCTGAAGCCAGCTCAGATTGAGACCGGCACCGAGTATGGCAAGGGTATCCGGCAGCGGTGGCAGCTGGTAGAGAGAGCGTTCATTCTCCACGATCAACAGGTGACTGCCGGGCAGTGGGGTAGCGGCCAGATCGCTGCTTCTTACCCGCTGCTGACGGAAAGGGAGCAGCCCTGATGCCAGTGGTACCACCAGCAGCCAGTGTTCGCTCTCATCCAGCGCACCTAAAAACTGCTCCAACCCCTGCTCAGAGACTTCCGAACCGAAGCGTACTGCCAACAACTTGACCAGCAGGGTACGGTTGCGCTCAAAAAATTTGCTGTCACAGCCCGCCACCGAAAGTGCCCGCAGGGGACGACCGGCCGCGCAACCGGGTTTTAGCGCCAGGGCTACTTGGCACGCCCTAATGCTCTCTTCGGCACTGCGGCTGAGAAGCAGCTGCTTGTGCCTAACAATAAGGGGATGAAACGACTGATCGACAGCGCTGATGAGAGTGGACAGCAGCCGGTACTCCTGTCTGATTGATGCATCGCTCATTGAGGCTATCCACTCTTCGGCGCTGTTAAGCCGCCAGCTCACAGGCAGATCCACCGCCTCAGCAGTACTGCGATAGTTGACTGGCTGCCACTCCACCTCCCCCTCTGTCACGCCACGCCACTGCTGTATATGTTGCCTTACCGAGGCGGTATCGCCGCTCATAGTTGCCGCGCTGGGTTTGCCGATTGGCAGCAGCAGCGGCCAGGCTTGTGAGTCGAGTAGCTGTTGCTGCCGCTGCCCACCGTTGAGCCACTGTCGCTTCAGCCTGCCACGCAATTCTGCTGGAGATTTCATCCTGCATCCAGCCGTTTGCGCGCCTGTCGGTCTAGCTCCTCCCAACTGAGGGAGGTGGTGGAAGCAAAGGGGCCACGACGGTATACCAGGATCGCCGAACGGGTATGGGAGCGCAACAGTCGCATCTCCTTGTTGGGGGTGATAAAGAGGGGGTGCAATCCGAACTGGCGCAGCGCCTTGATAATACGCGCCGCCACCGCCTGGGAGCTCTTGGAGAACGCCTCGTCCAGCACCAGGGTACCGAACAGCGGTCTGCCGATACCATCGGAGCAGAGGGCATAACTGAGAGAGGCGGTAAGAATATAGCTGGCGACGATCTCCTTCTCGCCACCGCTCCCTCCCTGGGAGCCGGTACGCACCTCTACCACCCGCCTCCCCTCCCGCTCGATCACCGAGACGGTGAACTGGAGACGGTAACGCGGATCGAGCAGCGCCTTGGCGCCCTGGGTCTTTTTACGTTCTACTGCATCCCGCAGCAGCGCCACCAGGGCGCGGTAGTGAGACTCCTCCTGATCCTCCTTCAGGGCGGCGCTGCGTAGCTCGCGCTGCGCACGCTGGATAGTGGTGGGGGTCTCATGGATCACCCGCCGGGGTTGCAGATGGAGGTAACGACCGGCCTGAAAATCGAAGTCTGTGATTTTCTCTAATTCAATCATGTATGTATATTATGGTCACCTACATAGAAGTGGCAAGTTTGCATTGTGTTGTGCCTATCGTCATGGACACCCAGTGCGCCAGGATAAACTGGTGGAAGAGTGGAGGCGAAAGCTCTCTGTTCGATAACGGCTGGCGACCAGCCGGAACCCCAAGTCATGCGCGGTTATCCGCAAGGACAGTAGCAGACAGAACACAACACCCACCAAATTGAATCCCCGATGAGGATGTTTTAGTGATGGGTGTCTTTATTCTGCCGATGAGGATGTTTTAGTGATGGGTGTCTTTGTTCTGACCCTTTTTAATTTTATTTGGATGAATTTGTTGGCGGGCACCTGTTTTTTCTCCGCGTAGCGGCTTCGTCCAACAAGCAGCGCAACTCGGACTCCGGCGCTATCGCACCTACGTCGGTTTGCTGAACGTTAAGCCACAAAAGACATCTCACAATAAGTACGCTATAATGTACAATCATACGTACAAATAGAGGTGGAGCATGCGTCGTCTAATTATTGATCAAGATATCCGTCCAATGTCAGAATTCCGGTCTGGAGTGGCGTCATTTATTAAGCAGGTTCATGAAACTAAAAGACCTTTGGTGATTACTCAACATGGAAAAGGAGTTGGGGTTTTGCTGGATGTAGCAGAATATGAAGCGATGCGAGAGAAAATCGAGTTGCTTGAGGATATTCAAACCTCCATTACACAAATTAGCGACGGCAAGGGAATCAACCACGAGGATGCCAAAAATATGGTTCTTTCCAGGCTAGAGAAATGAAGCTAACGTGGTCTCCTTTAGCGATAGAGCGAATATCTGAAATTGCGGAGTACATAGCTCAAGATAAACCAACTGCTGCAGAAAAATGGGTAGACAAAATCTTTAATTTAGTTGAAAGATTATCTGAGTTCCCAGAGAGTGGTCGTGTAGTTCCAGAAATAGATAATAAAATGTTCCGTGAAATCATCAGTGGAAATTATCGAATAATCTATAAGCATGAAAAATCAAAAATATTTATACTTACAGTGCGGCATGGTAAGCAAATATTGCCTGTAGATGAAATTACGGCATAACGAATGCGGATAAGTCGAGCCATGCAAAGGGATCAAATCAAGGATAGGAATTTCAACCCACAAAGTCAATCAATTCCCTTGTCGTAAGATGGGGCATTCAGCCCTGACAAATCGAATTCCGGTAGTAGTAATGCTGTGAACACACCAAACACACGGGCAGTCACCAAGAACATGGGGCTGGACGCCTCTATCCCCCGCTGACAGGGGTACGCAGCACAAGAGATACCCTATAGGTTCCAAAATGACCTGCAGATTTTGCATACTCATGACGGATAATCCGGCTACCAGCTCACCGTCTGGTCATACTCGAATTCCGCAACCGTATCTACCCCATCATCCGCCCACGCCTGACTCTGGTCCAGCTCCAGACAGAAATCGGGTGGGCCACGGGCGGGCGTGATCACTGGTGCACAGTCCGGCTCACCGATATGCCGCAAGATGCGCCCAATCGGTTCCCGTTCAGTAACCGCCGCTTCCGGCATCCTCGGTAACTGCTCCT
>JBEVXV010000503.1:0-6087 GCA_040505915.1 Sedimenticola sp.
TTTTTTTACACACACAATAAAGCAAAAAAAACATTCCAGGTATTTTCACACTTTGTCTCACAATTTATGATAAACTGACAAAATGACACGTCATGTTATTCTTTTACACTATTTGAACAAACATTTACACATTTTCTTCATTTTATTACACACATTATATACAGTTTGCAGGACACAGCTTTGGTGGTCATCAGTGGTACCTTGCCATATTGCGATGATATGGCATAAAACAATCTGGACAGAGATGAACCTGACACTGCGCACATATATATTTAATTTCGCGGCGCCTATCTTTATCTTTCCATTTTATTCCTCTCTGGCAGTTGAAGTGAATGGTCATGCATAAACTGTGCTCTCCAGTTATTGGAATTAATGTGGTTTAACTTTGGAATTAACTAGTGAAAGTTATATCAACATGGAGATTAAAATTTCTAGTTTCTAAAATTCAAAATAAAAAGGAAGATATGTGAATTTATAATAGTGTTTTTAAGGAAAAACTAAGATTCTTTTGTGTTCTATAGTTGATCCCCCATAGGGTCAATCTGTGATTCCCAGGCTGGATTATATGCATCTGGAATATGGTAACATTACGCAACCTGTTTGAAAACCAGAGCTGCACCAAGGATGCTCCCTGCTGACCAGTAGGCAGGCCCATAAACAGGATCATATAACACAGCAGTTTCATGAGAAAATCAACCTAATGGCAGAAATAATGGAATCTGATATATCCAAGCAGTCCACACTTGTTCTGCAGCAAGAGCTATCTGAAGAAAGTTGCTGTTCAAAGCAGTCTACTCTTATTCTACAAAATGATGCATGGCAAGATGCACAACAAGATTTATCTGAAAGTGACTCCTTCTCTGGGTTTTCTTCTCTTTCCACAAATGAAATTGAACAAACCATTTGTGACAAACTTCATGGAGTTTTCTTCATGATGGACTACAGTGAAAAACAGACCACTATTGTGTTTGTGGTACGAGCTGTCTTTGAAACATTTCTCAAACAGTTAATCTGTGCATTTGTTGGTCAAGTGGATGCCAGTAAAGACAAATTTAAATTAACAATGCATGTACAAAGGAAAAATGTGTATGTAGAAATTGACAGAAACAAAATGCAGCTGAAAGTCTCGGGTCCTGGGCAAGGGCTGTGGAGAGAAACCCACTTCAAAAGGATGTCAATAAATTTGTACAGGAGGCTGATCACTGAGCAGACTCCGGTTGAGATGGACACCCCACCACCACTGACCAGTACACCATCTGGGATACACACTGGGCCCAGACTGTTTCCAGCAGAGTCTCCTGTACAGCTGGTACCCCCTGGTACCCCTGTGGTTGATGAGGGACTCCCAGTGAGCCATCAAATCTCCCTGATCACCAATATGATTTCCCACCTCTCTGAACAGATTGGTTCCCTGCAAACGCAAGTGACAAACCTCACCACTGTGGTTATCAGCCTAACCGAGAATCAAGTGGTGGTAGATGTCCCTCCCAGTGCCAGCACACTTCCACCAAATGAACCATCTGTAGTGTTAATGCCAACACCTCTAGAGTTAGAGGCTGAACAAAACTTGGAAACAAGTAAAAATGAGCCCATATGTACGAACACGCCACAAAATAACAACCCATGGCTTACAAAGCAGAAAAAGAAGACCCCTAAACCCACAGACCCTAAGGTAGCAAAAACCGCTACAACCAAATCAAAAACAAGTGCAACTGAACCAATAAGTCAACCCTCGACTAAAACATTACTTATTGGTGACTCTATTCTCTCTGGGATAAATCAGAAGGGGCTAAATAAGAATGTTGAATGCCTCACACTGCCCGGGGCAACTGTTGATGTCATACAGCGAAAGATAAAGATATTTGATTTGAAGCAGTTTGACAATGTAATCATATATGTCGGCGGCAATGACGCATCTCAAGATACTGATTGTGAACTGTTTGAAGAACGTTATGAACAGCTTCTCATGTATGTAAAGAAAAGCAATCCATCATGTCGAGTGTTCATCTGCAATTCATGTCCACGTGGTGATGTCAATGTGCAGGAGTTCAATGACATAATGCAGCGACAATGTGACACACATAATGTCAAACTAATTGATGCACACTCTGCATACTTCGGCAAGGATGGCCAATTGAGGAGCTACTTCTATCGACCGCGAGATAATATTCATCTGTCTAACTCAGGAACTAAGCGACTCCTAGGAACAATCAACGACCATATCAAGATAGTTGAAAATTTTGAAATCTGTGCATATGATGCACACAAAAATCAACAGATGAATACACGTCCGTACCAGTGGAACCCCAATTTGAGAAATCCTGCTCAATCATCTAGACATATTGGCAATCATCAATACAGACCCACGGAATACAGACAGACGAACAGACGCGGAGATAACCAGCACTACGGTGGGCATAATGACCATAGTCAAGGTACCTTTAGATCAAGGGACAGGTGTATGAAATGTGGCCTCCAGAACCATGACACTAGTGAATGTCGTCATAAAAATCAGCTGCAGTGTTATAAATGCAAGTTTATGGGGCACAAAGATGCAATCTGTTGGAATGTATAGGACATTGGCGAAGGTGCCTGTAATACTCTGTATGAATTTTCAACAATGTGCAATTCTATTCATGAAAATGAACATGGAATTAATATAGTTGATAATTCTGTAAAATCAGGCAACTGCATCTCCTTATATGAATTGTCAACAATATATGATTGCTCTTCCAAAACTGAATATGACATTAATTTAAATGTAGGAAATACATGTAATTCTACAATACCAGTAAACAGTAATGCTTTGTATGACAATTTAACAATAAATGATTCTACTTCAATTTATGAAGATGACTATGCAATTAATATAGTTGACCATTCAGCACATGCAGTTGCAAATAATTCATTGTCCAATTTGTCAAGTAATGTAACTGACAATTCTGTGCATGCACGTAGTAGTAATTCTTCCATGAGGTCCCGTAACATGTTAAACCTTCACTTAGATACAAAAGGTATGAAAATTGGACATATTAACATCCAAGGAATGCAAAATAAAATTGACCAAGTCAGGGTAATGTTAAATTACAGTAGAAATGATGTTCATGTTTTAGGTATTAGTGAATCAAAGTTGAGCAGTGTCCATCCTGATAATTACTTTCACATCAATAACTTTCAATCATTATATAGAAAGGACCGGATTATATCGACAGAAAGAAAGGAGGAGGGGGGTGGTATTATCGTATATGTTAAAGATGGAGTCAGGTGTAAAAGAAGAGAGGATTTAGAGTCTGATAGGCTAGAATGTTTATGGATAGAATTATTTCCCAAAAATAGTAAAAGTTTTCTTGTAGGAAATATGTATAGGCATCCAAATGAATCTGTGAACTGGAATAATGAATTTGAAAATCAAATAGAAAAAGTATTACAACAACAAAAAGAATTCTACCTTTTAGGCGATTTCAACCGAGATCTACTTAACAAACAAACAAGCAAAGGTTGGCTTGATTTCATAGAACCTTTTGGTCTCACTCAGGTAGTTAGCACACCAACTAGAATAACAAATCATTCTAAAACACTGATAGATCATATTTACTGTAGCATAAAATCAAATGTGAGTGCAGTTAGTGTGCCTAAATTAGGGCTAAGTGACCACTTTCCTGTATTCTTAATCAGAAAATCTAATTCAATTATTCCCAAAAACTCACATTATTGCATATCATATAGATCATTTAAAAATTTTAACGAAAATGATTTTACATCCGCCCTAAAAACAGTTCCTTGGGATATTGTAAAAATGTTTGATGAGACAAATGATATAATAGATACATGGTCAAAACTTTTCTTGGATATAGTAAATACACATCTACCAATGAAGCAACACAGAGTTAAACGTAAACAACAGCCAAAATGGCTAACACCCGACATAATTGATGCAATGAAAATGAGAGACAAGTTTAAATCACTCAATAATGATACACAGTATAAATTATATCGCAACAAAGTAATAGGGTTGATAAAAAAGTCGAAGAAAGCACAGTATACAGCTATTATAAATGAAAATAACAACAAACCTTCAAGTGTCTGGAAGCTATTTAAAGAAGTAGGAGCTAGTAAAAGAAATACATCTTCCACAATTTTCGCACTTAATGTTGATGGTAAAACTATCGAAAGCCCAGAAGAAATTGCAAATGAATTTAATAAATTTTTTGTAACCATTGCATCGAAGGTAAAAGAACCAATTAAAAAATCAAATTTTAAAAAGCTCAATGCATTTTGTAATGATAGGATTCCCCAAGATATCTGTTTTAATATTCCTGAAATTACTAATACTCAGGTAGAGAAATACTTAAAAGCAATTGATGTTTCAAAGGCCACAGGTCTGGATGATATTGGACCCAGATTACTAAAAATCTCAGCGCCTTACATCGCTGACAGCATAACACATATTTGTAACGTAAGTATTAAATCTGGGATATTTCCAGAAAAATGGAAAGAGGGAAAAGTAACTCCACTATTTAAAGCAGGTGATAAGAGTGATCCAAATAATTATAGGCCTATATCAATTCTCCCAGTGTTGTCTAAACTGCTGGAAAAACATGTTCATGACTCCCTAATGGAATACCTTGTCACTTTCAATTTATTACACACAACACAATCAGGATTTAGACCAAAACATTCGTGTGAGACTGCCTTAGCTTGCATGATTGATAATTGGTTAAGTGCAATAAACAACGGACAGGTTATAGGAGCTGTCATGGTCGACTTTAAAAAAGCATTTGATCTTGTTGATCACTCACTTCTCCTTAAAAAGCTCTGTAGCTATAAATTATCAAATATTGCAATTAATTGGTTTTCATCATATCTACTGAATCGAAGTCAAAAGGTATCCACTAATAATACCATATCTGAAGCTGAACACATAACTTCAGGTGTCCCCCAGGGCTCTATATTAGGACCACTTATGTTTTTGCTCTTTATAAATGATTTACCATTATACACAGATATAGTCAACACTGACTTATATGCCGATGACACAACACTTTACGACATGAATAAATCAATACCAAGTGTAAAGGAAAATCTTGAAAATGCATTGGAAAAACTGTCGAAGTGGTGTAAGGAAAATGGAATGGTTATTAATTCAGCTAAAACAAAGGTCATGTTAGTAACTACACACCAAAATCAAATACGCTTGAATGTTCAGTGTTTAGGATTGAAACTTAATGATAAAGTCTTAAAAACAGTATCAAATGACAAAATTCTGGGCGTGCATATTGAAAATACCTTAACCTGGTCTATACACACAGATAAAATTGCAAAGAAAATTGCAACAAATTTATGGCTTCTCAACACTATAAAAGACTTCCTGTCACTGGATCACAGAATACAATTCTACAAAACATACATACAGCCACATATAGACTATTGTAGCATTATATGGGGAGCTACATCTCAAAGCAATCTAAACAGGTTATATAACCTTCAAAAACGAGCCTGCAAAATAATTCTTGATTATGAGTATAGTGATATAGTTAAAAACATGGAAGAACTTAAAATATTAAATGTTTATGAACGTATATTTTTAAGAAAGGCCAAGTTTATGTTTAATGTAAATAGAAACAAAACACCTAGGTATATAAATAACTTGTTTCGCCAACGGCAACACAATGCTAATTTGCCATTGCTAAGATCTGTAACATCAACCAACTATATACCTCCAAGACCATACAAAGAAATCTTTAAGCAATGCATATCTTACTCAGGCTCTATTATTTGGAACTGTTTACCAAATTATTTGAAAAAGATTAAAACCATGACAAATTTTCACTGTCAATGCATACAATGGATGAAAGCAAAATGACCTGTCTCTAAGTATATATATATGTGTTTCTATAGCTTAATGGCTTTTCTCAAAATAGTCCATCTTGTTTGTATGATTATACATGTATGTTATGAGTGAGAGTGCATGAGGTGTCTGATTGTACTTGTATGCTTGTTGTTTGTATAGATGTGACATTCTGTTTGTTTTATGCAGTACGATGTACTTGTAAATATTGTATATATGAGGGCCTCATGGAAGATTAG
>JBEVXV010000504.1:0-295 GCA_040505915.1 Sedimenticola sp.
ACAATAACAAACTTTCAAAAGGTCACGTCACGTGATCAGCTGCGGCAGAGTCATTATTATGTCTCTGTGTGGAGATTGGTTTATTCCGTGAATGCTTCTCAATTAATTGTGCACTCACGGAATAAGGATCATAACACAATTTCGTCGCATTATACTAACGTCGTAGCCCCATGGGACTACTCTTTTTACAGTAATCGGCAAAGTTTACACATCGCACGCTTGACTCTATGAAACGAATAGTTTAAGACACTACCCCCAAAACATTTCCATGCCCCATTTTGCTGTAGCAATGTAT
>JBEVXV010000504.1:305-5485 GCA_040505915.1 Sedimenticola sp.
TATATACTGTATATGGCTATGATACTATATTGACATGTCATATTATGAATAATGTTGCATTTATTTGAATATTTTGTTTGATGGATTTCAGCTTATGATAGGGTATTTATTTCTGGTATTTCGTACATATTTATTCATACATACAGTTCATACAGGTGTCGAGGCCAGATACAAGCATCTGCTTGTATAAACTTCGTAGTTTCTTTGGCCCTTCTTAGTTTGTTTTCCCTTAACTTTGTACTTCCGTTGCTTAATTGTAGCACGCTGCTTCAAACTTAAGGGGGTAACCCTCCCAAAATTTGTTAAGATTCCCCTTAAATGTGTTCACTGATGGTGATAGAATGACACAATCTGGCAAGCTGTTCCATGTTTCCACAACTCTGTGACTGAATGCGTTTCTCCTGATTTCTGTTCGGGCTCGTTTTTTGAACAATTTCAGTGAGTTACCTCTTGTAGATGAGTATGCAGACATGGTGAATTGTTTATCTTTATCAATTTTGTCTATATCATGCATTATTTTGTACATTTGCACCATGTCAGTTCGTAGTCTCCTATATTCCAGTGTGGGAAGTCCTAAGATTCTTAGTCTTTTTCGATAAGGGAAAGTGCTCAGATTGCCCACCATTCTTGAGGCACGTCTTTGTACGTTTTCTATGATTACCTTATCTTTTTTGTAGAAGGGACTCCAAATTGAAGAAGCATACTCAAGGTGAGGTCTTACCAGTGACTTATACAATGTCAAAAACATTTCTTTATTCATATATGTGAAGGTTTTTACAATCATTCCTAAATTTCTGTTAGCTTTTTTGACCTTATCCGCAATGTGTTCATTAAATTTAAGGTTGTTCTGGAAAATCACTCCAAGGTCTTTTTCTTTTTCTACCATTGTCACTTCATTTATCACATTATTCTTATCTTTCATGTTGTATGTTTTTGGTTCACGTTTTTTGCCAATGTGCATGTGTTTACATTTTTTGACATTGAAAATCATTTGCCAGTCATTTGCCCAGTCACAGGCCTTTGTGATATTATCTTGTAATAATGTTTCATGGTTATTATCAGCTACTGCAGAATACATTTTGGTATCATCTGCAAACAAGCGTAATGTACAGGTCATTGCATCTGGCAAGTCATTAATGAAGATGAGAAACAGGGTTGGTCCCAGGACACTTCCCTGAGGGACACCACTAGTCACCCTCTGTAGTCTTGATTTACTACCATTTATGATCACGCTTTGGTTTCTATCATAGAGGAAGTCCCTGATCCAACCGTATATCTCACCTTCGATCCCATAACCTTTTAGTTTTTTCAACAATCTCTGATGGGGTACTTTATCAAAAGCGGCCTTAAAGTCAAGGTAAATTATATCGACATCTTTACCATTGTCAATCGACTCGGTCCAATCTTCTATAGATTCTAATAACTGTGTTATACAAGAATATCCTTGCCGAAAACCATGCTGGAAGATAGATATTAATTTGTTGTCAGCTAGATGTTGTACCAATTTATTTCTAATTATTTTTTCAAGTAGTCGACAGCAGATTGGAGTTATACTTATTGGTCGATAGTTTTCCGCTAATGTTCTTTTACCTGCCTTATATATAGATGTCACATTAGCTGTTTTCCATATGTCTGGTAATTTACTTTCTTGCAGAGATTTATTGAATATTTGTGTTAATGGGGCTGATAACTGTTCTTTACATTCTTTAATAACCTTGGGATGAATGTTGTCGGGGCCCTGAGCTTTAGACGGTTTTATTTCACTGATACATTTACTTGTTTGCTCAATTGTTACTCTCAAGGTGTCACACTTATCAGTAACATTCCTGGATGTGAATTCAGGAATGTTAGTATTATCTTCATCTGTGAAGACTGTCACAAAATGATTGTTTAATGTTTCTGCCTTTTCTGTATCATTTAGAGTCAATTCACCATCAGTTTTCATTAAGTTACCCACAGCTGCTTTAGTTTTAGAATTCTGGCGCACATATTTCCAGAAAACTTTACTATCTGTCTTTATTTTAAGAGCTAAACTTTTTTCGTAGTTTATTTTTGCACGTCTTAATTCATATGTTGCTTTATTCCTAGCTACTTTAAAATTATTATATGTTCTTATATTTTTACAGTTTTGATATTTAACCCACTTTGTTCTTTTATTTCTTATGGCTGTTAGTGCTTCTTTGTCAACATGCGGCATATCCTTTCTAGCTTTCTCCTTGCTCACTGGTATATGTGTCTCAATTAACTTATCAAGGGTTACAGCAAGGGTACTCCACGCTTCGTCAACATTTTTCTCTCGCAAGATTGTCTCAAAGTCTATATCAGCCAGCTTGTTATTCATTTGCTCATAGTTCCCTTTATTATAGCTCAAGTGCTTTATAATACTGTTTTTTGTTTCAATATAACAGTTTAATGAAAACTCCAGCACCAAGTGGTCACTTAAACCTATACCATTCTTGTATTCTACTTTATCAATCATGTTTTCCTCATTTGTTAATACCAAATCTAGAGTGGAGGGGATGTTATTCTCTCTATACCGAGTGTTCTCATTTACATGTTGTACTAGAAATAAATCTCTAACCACTTCCAAAAAGATTGTTGCTGGGTGGTTTAAACCAACGTTAGTTGTGTGGTTATGCCAGTCTATTTCTTTCAAATTAAAGTCACCCATGATCAATAAATGAGACATATTACTTGTTATTGCTTTATTCATTAGTTGCTTGAGATCAAGGATTTTGTCGTTTGGACTGCTTGGACTTCTATAAATACAACCGATTAGTAGAATATCATTGTCTTTTAGTTTAATTTCACACCAAATTGATTCATTAAAATTACTGTCAAATTTAACTTCCACTGCATTTAAACATTGTTTTGTGTAGATTGCCGTACCCCTACCCGTTTCTAGGTCAGTCAAGAAAATATCATAGCCTTCTAGTGCGTAATATTCAATGGTATTATCAAAGGATGTACGTTTAGGAAATAATTCAGTGATTGCCACAATATTAGGATCTTTTTCTTTAATAATTATTTCTAGTTCCATTTTTTTGCTTTTGGTTAAACAGTCTACATTAGTGTATATTACCTCGAGTTCTGATATGTCACTGTTTCGATTGTTAAAATTGTTAAAACTTTTACCCGTATTTACATTATTAAAACACCCATTATTCACGTTCAACATCTGGTGATGTGGGAGGCGGACGATATCCATACTTGTTGGTCGTTTTATTGGTCACACGTCTTGTTTCTACAGGGAAAATTGATGCATTTACTTTCTTTGACTTCGAGGCATTACCTCTCTGTGGCTTAACAGCTTTATCCTCCTGTATTTTAGAGGCCGCATTTTCTTTCTGAGACATGTCAATTCCACCCACAACCGTTTCGTCTGTTATGTGTATGGGGGTATTCTCTTCATTTTCATGTTGACTATTTGGTATCTCCAAAATAGGCGAATCCGGTCCACGGTGGTATATATTTGTTCTTGTCATCAGTATTGGTGATAGATCTAATTGTTGCACATTAGTGTCCATCTCAGACTCATGTCTTCTATCTTCACTATCTCTCCTTTCCGTGTCACTCCTAGGAGTTGGTCTCTTCTTTCTTGCCTCCTTCCATTCTTCACGTTGTTGTGGGGTTCTATCTTTCCCTATTACAACTTTTTTGTATTTATCTACAACTTTCTTTTGAATGTGTCTTGCATTTTCTAGGATGCACTTTCTCTGTTGTTTGTTACTAATAACCACTATCAATACTCTGTTGACACCTGCATTCTTTTTCCCTAATCTATATAGTGTTAATATTTCAAGATCAGTCACACCTAGACTTTCAGTGATCTCCTTCATGGCCTGCTTATCGTATTCTTTGTTCTCTTCTCCACTGGCATTTCTTCCTTCTTCTAAATTGAAGACAACAATGTTCATCTCTCTATTTCTTCTGTCATTTAATTCATTTGATCTTTCATCGACCATTTTGTTGATATCTTTTCTCATATCCTGTAACATGTTTTCTTTTGTTCTTCCAATTTCATGAGTTATATGCTCTCTGTTGTTTATCTCCATTCTGTCCATCCTGTCTTCTATTCTTGTCATACGTAATTCTTGTTGTGTCTGAATATCATTCAGTACAGTGCTAATATGTTCTAATGTTGGTGCAGTCGTTTTACAGGAGATACACGCCCACTGATAGTCACCAAGGTCACCATTACAAATGCACATAAATGCTGATTTCGTCAGTCCGGTGCATTGCAGACAGAATTTCAATGTACACCCCTTACAAGTAAGGAAATTGTCATTTGTATTCAGTTCATTTTCACACTTGACACATATATTTTGTACATTAGAGGGACTAATTCTCAGTCTTTTGTTTGCTGGTTTAGTTTTGTCTATTCCCCCTCTTACTGATAACAAATTCCTTCTTGGTGTGCTGTACCCTTCTGCCATTTTGTTCCTAATTTGCACTGTCTACTCTACACTTTTTAGGAAACTGTGTGTTGTTTCAGCCCTACTCACTGTTGTTGGACAATGTTGATGACCGACGCTTACACCCTCACTCGCTTCAAACAGGAACAAGTGCAGGATTTTGATAATCCACTTTTTCGCCACAATATTTATTGGATGTACTCCATCAGCCAGAAGGAGTGAAGTGAAGCGGTACCTGGTCTCATTTGACACGTGTTTGCTGTTCTTGGCTTTCCGTCTTGAATGTATGAAGTCACATTCGAATTTGGGAGCACAGAAACCAAGTTTATCGTTGAACATGCGAATTAAACAGTTTAATTGTTTAACCTGTTCATGAATCGGACCGTCATCAATTTCCTCAGCGAAGTCTGACCCCCTACTTCTATTCCATTGCTTCGTAAATACCGGCGGCGTTTCTAAAATTCCAATCTTGACATTTCTATGTTTGTCGTTCAGTTCCAGAAGTTTGTTGAAGTTTTCAGTCTGTTCAGCTATCAACTCCTCTGTCCATTTATAATTCTGGTAAATACATTTGCCCTGTTTGTTGGTTATGTCACATGTGGAATGCCAGAATAGTATGTAAGTCCTGCCAAACTTTGAAGCTATCCAGTCAATCTTTTTTTCCACTATTTTCACACCAGTAGCTGTTTTTCTGCTCGATTCGCACCACCATAGGATTTTCGGTTTGTCCACATTGATGCTCCTGTACACTGGTTTTAAGTAATT
>JBEVXV010000505.1:0-1663 GCA_040505915.1 Sedimenticola sp.
GCATTCCCCCCGTCTTGGCGCAATCGACTCCGCCCCCTGCCGTAAAATTTAGGTGTAGCTGAATAGTTACGATCGCTTCAATCGATAGTGACCCCAGTTTACCGCCCTGGTTTTATATCTGGGTGCCGACATTGGCGTAGCTGACAGCTTTTTTGCTCCAGAGAATGGTATCCAAGGAAAGAGTGTGATTGCAGGGACGTTACTTTTTACAGCAGGTGTGGTGGTGCTTCAGTGGCAGTCAGAGTTATTGCCTGTGGCACTGCTGTTGCCGCTGTTGCTCGTATCGCTTATCGGCTTATTTCGTCCACGCCTGCGGTTGCCCGCCAGCTTTATCCTTGGATTCTGTTGGGCCTCGCTTCATGGGCTCTGGTCACTGGCGGCTCTTTTGCCGTTGGAGTTAGAGGGCGAGGAGCTGCAGGCTGTCGGTGTCATCACCTCCTTGCCGGTAAGCGAAGGGCGTCGAACCCGCTTTGAGTTTCGGGTCGAGACGCTTGAATTTGAGAGTAGTGAGGTCTCCTCTCCCGGTCTGACCCGTATCTCCTGGTATGGCAAGCGGCCTGAACTCCAGGTGGGTGAGCGGTGGCAGCTATTGCTGCGACTGAAGTGTCCGCACGGTATGTACAACCCAGGCGCCTTTGACTATCAAGGGTGGTTGTATCAACAGGGTATCCGCGCCACCGGCTATGTGCGACAGGCTTCCAGCAACCAGCGTTTGAGCAGTGACAGTGAGGTTAATCTGTTTGATCGTTGGCGTTCGGTTATTAGGGTGTTGTTTGAGGAGTCACAGGTCAGTGACCAGGGCGGGGCGCTGCTGCGTGCGCTGGTGATTGGAGATCGTGAAGGGATCACTTCTCAGCAGTGGGAAGTGTTCCGGCGAAGTGGCACCAACCATCTAGTTGCCATCTCTGGTCTACATATCGGTATTGTTGCCGGATGGGTGCTACTGCTCGGTGGACGCCTGTGGTGTCTATCACCCAGGCTCTGCCTTATTTTTGCCGCACCGCGTGCAGCGGCGATCATGGCGCTGGTTGCCGCCTTTCTCTATGCGGGTCTTGCAGGTTTTGCCGTGCCAGCCCTGCGTGCTCTGATGATGCTGTTGGTGGTGCTTGGTGGAGTAATCAGCGCACGTCCTGTCCGTCCTTTTCATGGCCTCAGTTGGGCGCTGTTGGTCATTTTACTGATTGATCCTGTGGCAGTGCTCTCTCCCGGTTTCTGGCTCTCCTTTGGTGCTGTAGTCGTGATTCTTGGTGGAATCAGTGGCAGGGTCACCCTCTCGAAGCGGCCTCTACATGGGCTGTTTCATGTTCAGTGGTTGGTGACCTTGGGGCTTGCACCGGTACTACTGTTATGGGGTTTTGGTATTTCGCCGGTAGCACCGGTGGTGAACCTGTTGGCCGTGCCGCTATTCTCTCTGCTACTGGTACCCTTAGCGCTGCTTTCCACACTGATGTCACTGATTGCACCCGCGCTGGGGTATCCCATGGTACGCCTTGCCGGCTGGCTACTTCAGTATGCAGTCTCAGCACTTGAGATAGTGGCTGAGATCCCGTTCGATATGCTTGTTGCTCCTGGCCTTCCTGCTTGGTGTTGGCTGGCAGCGGTTATGGCCGTTATTTTGGCGCTGCTGCCGCGAGGTGTTCCCGGGCGGTGGATGGGGCTGTTA
>JBEVXV010000506.1:0-5838 GCA_040505915.1 Sedimenticola sp.
TGTCGATATATATTATATATATCAAGTCAAGTTTATAATATATCTTGTTTTGAGAATCAAAATATGAGCAGTTTGCGTTGGCACGGTTTCCTATGACGTCGCGCACGGTGTTGGGACTAATGACGTTTTTAGTACAATCGTATATCCATAATGTTCTCTACATATATGTCCATGAAGCAATGATATACGTCTTGCATATCAAATTAAAGCTATTTGAACACACTCTATAACTATTATGTTCCAAATTATATTACAGCAACTTAATGGGGACGCTGTGAAGGAAAATGCGGGTTTTTACGTCAGATTTTGCGTGTAACGCGTAACATCAGTCAACGACGTGATTCAATTGCTACACATTTTTTCACTTTTCCCGTCGTCCGAAATCGCTCAAAATTGCGCTAACGTCAGGCACTAACGCATAAAACAATGACGTCAAATCAAAATGACGTTGTTATTGTTGTTTTGAAATGGCGCCGGTTTTACGAAGACAAAAATCCGCGTAACAGGCTGAACAACGTCACGTAGAAGGCTGGATACGCAGGTAAGACTCTGAATATTGAACCACATGTGGTGTAAATAACTAAACCATCTGTCATATTCTCATAGATTTGACCTGGAACAATTGCATCATGCAAATAGTTTACATGTACGCTGGCAAATGTACAAATATGGCCGAAAGTAGAATTTTATCAAAATGTGTCACAAAAGTAAACGTCGTGAAGCAGCATGACAGTACTTACATCATCAAATGAACATTATCTTATATGATTGCCATATTATGAGTATTGTTTGGTAGCATATTTTTCAGTTATATATAGCGATTCAGCGGTGTAAATGACAGTTGGAAATAATACTATTGTCGTATATGACATCAATTTGATGCACTACATTACCAGGTGTCACAATTTGTGATAACGTCACAAAAACATGCTTGTTCACGAGTTTTGCCTTTTTCTTGCGGTCAGACTGATGTTGCATTACAAAGGAGGATGTTGATATTTAAATCATTAAATTGCATTTCTGTCTTCTGTCCAATGATATAGACTGTTATTAGATAACATACGAGGTTTTGCAGAAATCCCCAATTGTTCGGTAGTATGTAAAAATGTCACACGCCGCTAATAACGTCGTCAATTAGCATTTCAAAATTGTAAACGTTAAATGTATGCATGCAGATATTCAACATATTTTAATCAAATGAAATATCATTTATGTATTACAATGTGAATTGTGTCCTTTGTTCAGTGATATAAATTGTGCACATGTTTCTTTCCAAACATGGCAACAACTTTGGGTGTATCGTTGTTAGGTGTAAATGTCACACGGCAGTGATAACGTCGTCTATGGTCATTTGTTAACCGCAGTGTCTGCGATTATCTGTCAAATGTCGGAAATTGTTAGGACTAATTAAACAACATGGACATGTTGAAACATGCATTTTGTACTCGTTTTAATGATATGTACTGTTGTACAATTATGGTTTGAAGATGGCAACACCGCTTGTTTTTTCGTTGTCCGGTACAACGTGACCAATATTCATAATTACGGCAACAATGCACATTTGCAATATTAAATGTAATGTTTATGCTACAATGTGCCGTGCTACTTGTAAAATAATTTAAATTCTATTTCATATTATACATAGGCATTGTGTCGTCTTTATAATGACATGTATTATGCTAATGTGCCAAACTATTATCCGTCACAACATGTTGATTGTTCGGTGTCCAATGAACTTACCGCGCGGCTCCATTTAACGCCGTCAATGGCCACGACGTCGCGAACGATTTTTGTGATAATTACACTTTCAGCGTTATGACATATACACGTGCGCGATGCCCAATAACTGTCATTAAGCAAAACAAAGATCCATGTTACTCGCTGAACACTATAACCAGTTAAAATATACATTGCAAGTGCGGTTTTATTGCACCTGTACACTTATGTCGAGGATTGCGACAATATTATCTCAGTTCATCACCCATGTATGAACTAAGCCAGACGTTTTGAATAAATATATAATTCATAAACGGGCCAATGAGCAATAACAAAACAAAACGCAACAATACAACCATAGATACCTATGGCACGGGTACGGCAGTCATTTCCGAGTTTTCAACAAGACTAACTATTAGTTAATACTATTTACTCTAATACGCTAAATGTATGATTGTTCCACCCTCTTTCAGAAAGTGGCAGAATGACAGCAGCAGACCGCAAAAGAAAACAGAGAGCTAACGAGAAAGCTAGGCGTGTGGATGCGAGGGAGAGACAACGAAAGTCCAGACAAAAAGCCAGGGACATAAAGACAAAGAATAGATCCCATCGTGAAAGAAACATAGAAAGGCAGCGAAAATGGCGAGCGAAACACATGTTACAATTGATAAATTTAGAAAACCCGGATGAACTACCAAATTTCCCAAATAAAATGAACAAGTACAGAGCTGTGAGGAAGCTAAAAGAAGCGCTGCCACTGTCGCCGTATAGGCGTGCCGCCACGGTCGCCGCATATTTAAGCAATACAAAATCTCCGTCTGTGAAGAAATTACATGAGTGCAAAATAATTCCTTCTCCTGAAGAAGTGAGAGATAGGAAACTGGGCGATGCCGTACTTCGTGACATCAAAGAAACCGTATCATGTGCAAGGTTAAAAAGATCGGACGACGCTAGAGCGGCTATGACCTTGCTCACCGCATCGGTCAGTGGCGAATGTGTAGCTTCACTAAAGTCAAAAAGATCCCTATCGCAAAAACTAGGCCTTACTCCTAAACGAATAACGAAAGCTGTTGATGAGCGTGCAAAACTATTGAACGCTGAACGGGATTCATTCATACACACTGAAAGGAAAACTAGAAGAGACGCTGTTACGACACAGAACAAGCAAGTTATATACGACTTCTGGTGTTCGCCGGAGAACTCTCATCCAACTGGCAACAAAAACGATGTTAAACGACTTAGACTTGCTCCTAAAATATACTCTAGCCATGCGACACAAATCTTGGAAAAAACACAAACAGAAGTTTACACAGACTTTAGATGTCAACACCCGTCTATACGCATTTCTCAGCGACAGTTTGAAAAGTATAAGCCTTATTTTGTGCGCCCGGCAAATAGGAAAGATCGTGTAACATGTTGCTGCCGTTATCACCTGGAAATGAAATTTTTATTCAACACATGTATGACATTTAGAAAAAAAATCTCCGATGGAAGCAAACTATATGAAACTATAACGGATGTATGCAACGACACATTATGCAAACCGGACAACGACAATTTATACAACAAGACATGCCTCGATAGAAAATGTAAGAAATGCGGCACGGAGCACTGCCATTTCACTGAAGAAGAAATGCGAACTGACGATCTTGCCGAGGACACTGACTGGCAATGCTTCGAGTATAGAGAATTGAAAACGAAGAATGGATCAAGGAGAAAATTAATGCTTGTGAAGAAAAAAACCAAACCAGGACACATGTTTCGATATTTTAAAGAGTTACTTGCAACATTTCCAGGACACAACTTCCGGGCCAAATGGCAAAATCAGCAAATTAGACATCTCGTTGAAAACCTACCCGAAAACCACTGCGTCGCTGTTCATGACTATTCGGAAAACTATAAATGCGGGGAAAAAAGCGAATTGCAATCGGACTACTTCCAGAAAACTGAAGTGTCGATTCATGTCACGATATTACATCGACATGCTCAGCTGGAGTTTGACGGAGTCCAGAGTACATCAGAAGACCCGCATATAATATCTGAGCACTTCTATGTATTATCGGACGATGTAAAGCACGACCAACATTATACCCACCAGGTGCAGGCTGAGCTGTCGCAGTATCTCAAGTCAATTGGATATCGCGTTGATGTGATGCACGAGTTCTGCGATGGCTGCGCCTCGCAATATAAAAGTCGGCATTGTTTTGGCGATCTCAGTGGCGCACCTACGGACTTTGGCTACAAACAAATTGTCAGAAATTTCTTTGAAACTAGTCATGCCAAAGGACCACAGGATGCCGCTGGCGGGTTACTTAAATATCAAGCTGATATGGCAGTATTAAGAGGAAAATATTTCATCCAGAATGCTGCCGATTTGTATAATTTCGCCATAAGTGCGCTAACTGTGCCGAAGTCCGAAGGATGCAAACGACGAGTATTTAGATACATTCCCACAATTACTAGAACAACATCCAGATCATACAAACCGATTCTAGGGATTCGATCAATCCACCAAGTTACAGCAGATGGAACAGGAACATTGATGTTAAGACAACTATCATGCTATTCATGTGACGACTGTCTGGAAGGAAACATGAACAGATGTACACGTGCACATATCCTGGGAAGCGCTACCAGATGTGACGTGCAGAAAGAGGATGATCACCAGTCGATAGAAGCCGTAGATGTTCCAGAAAACGACGACGATTGCCAGGCTGCTAGCATTTCGGAGTTAGTTAGCAAATCGTCTATCATTGCAGTCTTATGTAATGACCCAAATAGTGACTATTATTTAGTGAGGGCGAATACGTCGTCAATTCACCTGGACACAGCCACGACAGACAGCTGGGGGACAACATACAGCGCTGGGGCGGCAGTTATCAAGGGAAATTATTTCCAACAAAGCCAAGTTAATCCGCTGCAGTTTACCCTCATTAGAAACAAACTAGCGCTTGTACCGTCACTGTCGGTGCTTTATATTTGTGCAGATATATCATTAAAAAATGCTGCGGTGCATCTTACACTACCAGAAGACGTGCACATGTCTATCATGAAGTGCGTCGACATGTGCACATATACCCGATAAAAATAGTTAAACAAACACAAATCATGGATGTACTGGTATGTACATTGTATGTGACAAAACTGTAAAATCAGTTCAGTACATATATGGGAAGACGAGCCATAATTATGAATACAACATACATGTTATTACACTTACTAATAATTTATAAAATTTCTAACTCAAATTAACTTGTAAACACTGCTGAGGGTGGGGGAATGTTATCTCTAACCCGGCATGTGTTGCAACATTGAGTTAAATTTTGTAAAAGAAAATAAAAAAAATAATCGAATGAAACATATATATTAAAGTCAAATAATCAATTAATGAATTAATGTCAGAGCAAATGCGGAATTCAATTCCGCATCCGCATTTGCTCTACATTTTCCTCAAATTTGTATATTATTTACGAAAATTACGAAAAACCATTTACGGTAAAAAATCCAAAAATCCGAGGGTACGTTGTGTCGTGGCGCGTATCATTTGTTTGTTCGCATATGTCATTAAATATATGATATGTTATGCTATATTCACATATTACATGTAAATAATTACACAGTTTACAACTGCGATGCAGAGGTAAAAGGCATGTCTCGTATGACTTTTGCATTTCTCCTCTATGTGTATAACGTCGAGCTCGACAAAAAGAAAAATATTACGTCGACGTCGTAATTTATCGCATTTTTGATGAAAATAACGTCGTTTTGACGTTACCAAAATTAGTCCCAACATCGTGCGCGACGTCTATATCCCCTCCTGCCTATCGGCGAGGGGATAATGACCAAAAATGGTATGTAGTTTAAACAATTGACCACGTATATGTCATGTACAACACAGATGACCAAAATGGATTGTAGTTCGAACATATAGCTGTCGATCAATTTCGGTCTAATTCCGCGCTATACCCCATGCACGGTGGGCAGGCCCTAGATAGAACCGGACATCATGCCCTTGCTGTTCTGGGTAGAACCAGTGACAACCGGCCGCTTCAGTGGGATGGGAAACACTATACAGCAGTTCACTAACTCCGGCACCGGGTATCGAACTCGGGCGGCCGGATT
>JBEVXV010000507.1:0-2610 GCA_040505915.1 Sedimenticola sp.
TCAGACGAAGTGTGCGCCAATGCGGGGTGTCGCTGTCGGCCAATTCCGGCCTAATTCCGCGCTTCAACCCATGCACGGTGGGTCATGCCCGGGATAGAACCGGACATCATGCCCTCGCTTTTCTGGGTAGAACCAGTAGTAGCCCAGTTAGAGTGCTGGAGTGCCGTGACAGGGAACCCCGACCACATACACTGGAGTCCAGCGCGTTAACAATCTGTCTGCTCTGCCTTTTTTTTAAACTCTCATCTATTTCAATACTCGTTCTCGTTCTAGTCGAATTCGAGTGTAAGCTCATAGCAATTCGTCATCCGATTCACTATTCTGATCTAATTCGCAGTTGTCTGAATCATCGTCAGCTGTTTGGTTCAGGTGCAGGTGCAAGTCCGATCCAGTCTTCGACTAAGTTTGACCGACCGTCATCATCTGCCACAGGTGAAGGGATGTCTGGGTCCGTTTCCAGATAATGTCTCCATATAGCAGCTTGATAGTTAGCGCGCATGCAATGCTTCTCCAACGATGAAGCACATGGCGGCAACTGCCACGAGTCAAATTCCCCAAATCATCTGTGGCAGCCTTGGCATTGTACATGTGGCATGTGAAAGCTTCCAACCGTTCAAACAGCTATGTTGACAGTTCCCATTCAGTGCCTAGTTCCTGCAATGTATGCTGACAGTCTGTGCTTGATTTGAGAATGTTCAAAGCGGACACCTTTCCTTTCCCTGCGAAAGCACTTACAGTATCGCATCCTGTAAATGCGTGCAGGGAAGGTAGTGCCTTGCAGACCGCGCTACCAAGAGAAGCCGCAACCTTTCCAATATCAACATACTTTGTGCGTGTTTGTGTTCCAGTCTTCCAGAACAAATGCGATGACATTTCTGCATCAAACGCAGTGCATATTATGAACAAGTCAGTGTCTTCAGACACTATGATCACATCCTTGTAACCAGCATTTGATGCATGGGCTGCATGAAGGAGAATTCTCGTATCAGCTTCTTCTTATGTATATTTTAGTTCCACTAGCTCATCGAAGCCTGTGTCTGTGATACAATAACAAGCCTCTCCGCACGTAACGTACACATGCTTGCCTCTGAATCGATATCGTTTGTCTGGGTGTGTCCATTCATCAACAACAAGTTTGATAAGACGTTCCTTGTTGGAAGTATTTGACAAGAAACTTTTCCATTCACGTTTGGACTTTGTGGCCAGGTGCTATGTTATTGAACTATGAACCTTGATCGGCACCCCGTTTGAGTCTTTTGGCATTTTTGATCGAATCCTGTCTGTACACATCAAACACCACATCGACCCTTGTACTAGTTTTTCCCCTCCATCATCGAGAGCGACAGGGCAATATCAGCAACTTCTAAAACTGTGTGGTTATTTCTTTTGATCTTGTGCATGAGTCCCATCCCGTCAATGATACAAGCGGATTGATCAGGAAGTACTTCAACTGGCGTGATATTGCTGTGCAGTTTCTTTGCAAGAGCCGGCTTGCTTGTTTTGCGTAGGGCACCATCGGCCGTTGCCAATGCCCAAGGCAGATGGCCAATTGGATGCGAAAGTACAGTTCGCATGTCAAGATTCCTGCTCTGAGCAACGAGGATCATATTCGCAAACAATTTGCGATCGGCGATAGATTTATTCTTGCGTTTCTTTGAGACGATATGGGAGAATGTCTTCAATTTCTGTTTGGTCAATGTGTCATGAAACTGCTTAGTCGGTGCAGCGCTTTCTATGCGGTCTTCTCTGAAGCTGTTGTAGGCAACATTACCAATGTCACTTGCGTTGATCTGTTGCTATATCTGTCGGGGGATCCCTTCCGGTTGAAATGCTGACAAGATCCATTTTGTCAGCAACGAAATGATTTATCCAATTACTCTCCATCATCTCAATTAGACTCACTACATCTTTCTCATCCCGAGCTATTATAGGTGTGGAAAGATCGTCGTGGTGACATTTGGCAAGTTTTTCGTCGATCATGTCCTTGAGGCTTCTGTATTCTGCTGTCATGTAGTATATGTTGATTGCTCCTTTCTGCAGGCTGAACCCCTTCGTACCACCTGATGTCTGAGTATCTTTGTTTATGGTTTCTTCTATCGTTTGGTCTACTGGGATTTTTCCAAAGGGATTCACGCCACTTAGTTGAACAGAGAAGTTACCTGAATGCAGGTACTCATTGACTTCATGGTTCTATGTGGGAAAATTCGTCATATCAGCGTAGTATGCAGAAAGATACCTGGCATAGTTCACCATTTTGTAGCTGAAACACCACGGTATCATTTCCCTAACTGAGGACAGGTGGAGCTCCCAGTTTCTTTCCCGTGAAGCCCGTATCATGTTTAGCATGATGGTTACCATGTCCATGTAGGACATCCAGAATGACGCCAGCTCACCACCGTTATGACGCAAATGCTCTAGGTACATCTAAAAAATTGCTGCCACAGGAGCGAATGAAGCAGACTGCATGATTTGTCGAAATGTTTCACCAAAGAGATTTTCTGTCATTGTACGAATTTCCTGTTCGACACTATCTAAATGGGTCCTCTTTTCTGGGCACGTAGACGTAGACGCCACCCATAATGGAAACTCTTTCCACGGCAAGCGATAGAG
>JBEVXV010000508.1:0-5376 GCA_040505915.1 Sedimenticola sp.
ATAGGAGTCATGGTCCCATTCATTGGTCGGTTTCTGTGGCTCCTCTCCATATTTGGTGACAGCCTGATCAGCTGGGTAGCACATGCAAGTTCCTGGGACCCGCACAGTGAAGGAAAATTACTGCAGTAACAGTGGACAGAGACCTGTTCCAGCAGTGACACACTTCCAGTATCTGGGTCAGGGGACAGGTACAGCTGTAGACTGGCTATCCTTTCACTTTGTATGAAAGGCGTTTTGGCTGCTTTTTGTGGCGCGCACTTCGCCTTAGAATCGCCTCATTTAATTTCCCACTGTCAGTGGACTTCTGTGTTACTGTCACTTTGTCACAAGCAGATTGTGATGCGTTTATGCTCTGTTGTGTTGAAACAATCCATTGTGGAATGGATTGTCCACAAAACAATTTCAGTCGGTCATGATGTAAGATCTTGGCCCTCGCTTTGGGTGCGCCTTTCACTTCGAACAGCAAGTCGCTTATTTTGCGCATGACCACCATAGGGCCTTTCCAAACATGTCGCTTGAGCTTAGGGCTGCGGCCAACTTGCCTGGTTGTATCTAAACAGTAGACGATGTCCCCTACCTGATAGTTGTGAGTGGATATCCGAGTGTCATAGTTCCGTTTTTGTCTTTCTGCGTTTGCCTTCAACTTCGAGCGTACTAGTCGGTATATCTGTGACATTTTCTCATCCAATTTCACCACATAGTCTGTGTATGTTTCTCCCGTCGAGGTTCTGTGTGGTGCATTTCCCACCAGAAAATGAACTGGCAAATTAACGTCCCTTCCAAACATCAGTTTATTTGGCGTTTCACCGGTTGATGGATGTACGCACGAACGGTAGGCTGAGGTCATCAGTGGAAGATTAATATCCCAGTTTGTTTGTTCTGAATTAACATAAGTAGTTACCATATTAAGTAGACTTTGGTTAAATCTCTCAACCATTCCATTTGCTGATGGTCTAAACGCACTTGTCCTCGTTTGATTGATCTCAAGTAAAACACACATCTGCCTAAACAACACAGATTGGTAGTTCGTTCCCTGATCGGACAAAATCTCCAGCGGCATTCCAAGCTTCGCGAAGAACTCGAACACCAGTTTATTCGCCACTGTCACAGCTGACTGATCGGGAATGGCATATGCCTCCACATATTTTGTGAAGTTGCACATCGCTACCAGTATATACCTGTTTCCTGAATCACTTATCGGAAACGGACCGAGAATATCTGTAGACACTTTGTCCATGGGATATCCAGCATTATATATTTGTAGCGGTGCCTTCGCAACCCTAGTTGGTTTCTTCCTTCCACCACAAAAATCACATTGTTTTATCCACTTCCTCACACTGTCGCTCATTCTAAGCCAGTAGAAACTGCGTCTAAGTTTATCAACTGTTTTGTTCACTCCTAGGTGAGCTGATGGTAAAGTACTATGTGCTAACTTCATCACGTCGTTATGTAATATTGTCGGTAGAACTAATTGGTCATAATCCTCTATAGAATTGGTTGACACCCATTTCTTAAATAATATTCCATCTTTCACAAATAACTGTGACCAGAATAACCACAAATTTCTAGTCACTGGGCTTTCAGCCGCAACTATGTCCCTGGACGGTCTGTCATCCGACGCCAACTTCCATCTCAACACGGGGCCTATGTCGGGGTCATCAGCCTGCATTTTGGCAACGTCTTTCCCAGAATATGAGCCAATCCAGTTTGAAAATGGCTGATCACTGACCACTGATCTATGTCCATTTGGAAAGAGTCCACCTGCATGCGTTGACATACCAAAGTCCTTCTCGAGCGTTCCCGTACCCACGTCTGTGTGTTCACTAGCTGGTGCCTCGGACTCCTGGTTCACTCTCAGATGTCTAATTTTACCCCACCCGGCCGGGTGAATAGTAAAAATACACTGAATCAGTAGCCCGAGAAATATTCCTATGTAATCCAGACCACGTATCATGACGTTGCTTAATACACTTAGATACATCAGTATGTAACGGTACCAAACCACTGAACATGTATGAATGCCAACCCGCTTGGCAATCAACGGCACAACATCATCCATCTCCTGTAGTACTGACCAATCTTTGTGCTTCCTAGTGCAACTTTTGCACCCGCCACATGGCAGCGACTGCAGGACTGACGTGCCATCATACCATGGACAATCCGCTGGATCACATGGAATTCTTGACAAAGCATCGGCATTAACATGCTTTGTTCCTTTTCTATGTTCTATCACAAAGTCGAATTGTGAAAGCACTTCAATCCATCTAGCCATCTGATTTTCAGGGTTCTTAAACGACATAATCCATCTCAGGGAACTATGATCGGTTCTCACTAGAAACTTCCTTCCCAGTAAGTATTGTCGGAATTCCTGTAGATAAACAACGACGGCTAGCATCTCGCGACGCGTGCAGCAGTAAGCCCTTTGCTGTTTTGTCAACGACTTACTAGCGTAACAAATTGGACGTTCTTCCATTTGCTGCGACTTTTCACACCACTGCATCTGCGACAAAACTGATCCGATCGCATAATCGGATGCATCACAATCGACAATGAATGTCCCAGCATCATCACAGGGAAACGCAAGTACTTCTTCTCCAGTCAATGCAGACTTCAAGTCACAGAAACTGTCCTTACACTCACTATCCCATTCAAATGGTTGCCCGGCCTCTAACAACCTATGCAGGGGCTTTGCACGTGCCGCAAACCCCTTTATGAATCGACGATAGTAGGAACAGAATCCGATAAAGGACCTCACGTCTGTAACATTCTTCAGAACAGGCCATTCCTTGATCGCTTTCACTTTGCTGAGAAGTGGTTTTATACCATCTTTAGTGACAAGATGGCCCAGAAAAGCTACCTCCCTTTGAAACAGTACACACTTCGAAGGCTTTAGCTTTATACCTGCCTCTCCTAATCTAGTGAACACAATATCCAAATTCACTAACTGTTCACAGAATGTTTTTGCATGCACTATTATGTCATCGAGGTAGATAAGTAATATATACCACTGTAATCCTCGCATAATAAGTTCCATACACCTCTGGAAGGTAGATGTGGCGTTACAAAGCCCCATGGGCATAACGTTATATTCATACAGCCCTTGTTTGCAGACGAATGCTGTCTTTGAACGATCCTCGGCGTTCATTTCAATTTGATAGTATGCGGATAAAATATCCAGACAGGAAAAGTATGTCGCGCCACCCAAGTAATCCAGACAGTCGTTCAAATTTGGCAACGGATATGCATCTTTCTTCGTAACTGCATTTAGAAGTCGATAATCCACACAGGGTCGTGTTGTTCCATCACGTTTACGAACATAAACTAAAGGAGCTGCCCACTCAGAAGAGCTCTCGCGAATCACATTTGATTTTAACTGGTTCTCAATTATTTTCGATTCCTCCGCCGCAAAGGCAAATGGGGGTCGACGAGGTCGTTGCTTAATCGGTGGATTGTCACCAGTGTCAATCTTATGTTTAACCACTGATGTTCGACCTAAATCACCAGACGACCTTCCGAACACATCACTATGTTTAATCAATAGGGACTTTAATTGCTCTTTTTCCGTACCATTTAACTGGTTACTAGAACACTCAAAAAGCTCAGTTAAATGCTCCGGCACATATTCTTGAGCTGCATCATGCTCTGAAACATTGTCCACAGTGTCCGATTCACACTTTACTTCATCCACTTCATCAAGATATGCAACTTTCTCCCCAGCTTGAATAACAATATCTGTAGACGACGGATTCAGAACACGGATCGGAATGTCCATGTCCTTCCTGTGTGGATCAACGAGTGTATGCCCCACCATAAGACACTGGTAAGACACATCTAATGGCAACACTAAACCATATTTGGTATTTATCCCTCCGTCACTTATCCCGTTGATTATTGATTCACTGAATGCAGGTATGGTGATATCGCCATCACACTTCACTTTGATGGCACGTAGGTTAACTTTCTGAATAAGTGTGGGGTATTTTTTTTTATTTAACCGAAGACCAGATTCTGCACTTAACACATAATTATGAGCTTGAAGAAAATCAAGACCCAATAATCCATCTTCACGTATTGGAGCTATAAAACACTGCCACTGAAAGTAATCCTTTTTAATTTTAAAATCCAGGGTTACTGTACCCAACACGGGAAGAAGCTCGTCATTGGCAACTTCCAATTTCAAAGAAGGATTCACTTTTTCCAACTCGGGACGCACATCCGGGGGTAACTTATTATACACGTTACTGGACACGACCGTAACAGCTGCACCAGTATCTAAAACTAAACTAGCACTAACAGAATGAATATTTACAGGAAGCAAGATGGATAATCCACTGTTTACTTCACGACATGACACTTTTATAATTGTATCATGAACACTAAGTACACTAGTTCCATACTGGACCAAAGCAGGGCCGTTTGCCTCGGTCCGCCCTAGTTTTCCGCCCTCTGCACGACTACTTCCTCCACCGCCGGTTGACGAGTCGGGCAATCCGTTGCATAGTGCCCAATCTCATGACACCGGTAGCACTCAACGGTAGCCATATTCCTTCGTTTGAAGGTGCGGTTCCCACCTTCGTGACGTCGATTCTCGGAGAGCCCTTTTCTCAGAATGGATGACATTTCATCCATTTTCTTTTCCATGGTGCTCTTAATTTCACTTTTTAATTCATCAAACCTTTCTTCAGTGACAAACTTAACCTCACCCCTTGCACTTTTCACTGCTTTCATTCTGACGGTTCCTGATCCGGATTTACCGAATGGCTCTTCCCGGAGACTTTTGTACATCTCCAGAATTTCACAAGCTTCTTCAATTGACTGCGGATTCTTCATACCAACTGCCAGAACCATTTGTTGATCACCTATTCCCTTCAAGAAATGACGGAGACTGATTGTATCTAATGTGACAGCATCAGCGGTTGGGTAACTATTCCTCACAAGGCACTTAATATCTGACACATATTCAATCAACCTTTCTTTCTGGCCTAACTTCCTATTTTCTAACTCCGCCAGAAATGATGCCGTAGAACGCCGCTCCTGGAATCTGGAGGCCAGTGCACGTTCCAAGCCATAGTATGAAGATCTTGTGTTTGCATCCAGTTGATTAAACACAAAGTCGGCTGCCTCGCCTCTCAAACTGTTGGTGAGACGAAATACTTTTTCTTCGGAACTCCATTTACAAACTTTCGACATGTTCATAAACGGACGAATGAAGGTTTCGTATGAGCCCTTCCCATCATACAAGGATTGCCTCGGTAATGGAACATCATACTTCCTGAAGTGTTGCTCCTTTGGTTGTGTTGTCGTCCTCTGCGGAGTATCCAGACTAGCAGCCATTTGTCGCATACCCAAATATGTAGGCGACTGCGAAGGATGCTG
>JBEVXV010000508.1:5476-8094 GCA_040505915.1 Sedimenticola sp.
ATCCAGACTAGCAGCCATTTGTCGCATACCCAAATATGTAGGCGACTGCGAAGGATGCTGAGATGCCCAAGGATCAGGCATCGATTGTAGCTCACGCTCACGTGCTCGACGCTCTGCTTCGAGTGCCGAACGCTGCTCGGCCGCCAACGCTAGACGTTCTTCACGCCGTTGTTCATCCCAATGTCGTTCTTCTTCCAATGCCAGACGCCGCCTTTCTGCTTCCGACACCGAACGACGTTCTGCTTCCAATTCCGAACGAGTCTTGTCTATTTCATCCCGCATTTCGCGAACAGTAACTTCTCTTTCGCGTTCCATGCGTTCCGACTGTTCACATAGCTTACGTTGTAGCGCGGCTATTTCTGTGTCGGCATCATCTCGATTTTCCTGCAGCATCATGTCGAGACGCCTGTTTTCACACTCTAAACCTGAGAAAGCGCTTTTAACTTTAATATTTTCACTTTGAGAAACATGTAAATCTTCACGTAATTGTTCAACTTCTTTATTTACTTCTGCATTTACTTCTGCCTCCTCTGTGCCCACAGTATCTTCTTTTTGAATATTTTTCTTCGGACCCATATTTCACAACTTAAATGTGACACTTGTTCTTATTCTTGCTTATAAACATCTGTCGCTTCGTCGTCTGAAGATATTAATGCACTTTTTAATTTAGAATTTTCTGTTTCTAACTCAAAAATATGCTTTTCTTTCTCATTCAGGGCCACTTCGACCATATCATTGTAACTTTGTACCGTAGATCTGTAATTATCAATTTGAAGTTTGAAATGTTTAATTAAATTTTGAATTTCCTCTGACACAATTGCCAAAGTTTTCTGACAATCCTTTATTTCATTTCGACTCATATTTCATTGAAAAAGGCGATCACGGTGCACTGTTAGCTAGTCTAATTTTCCAGCCTTGCAGAAAATGGAAAACACTGCCCCACTTTCAAGAATTAGCACAACAGCTGATAATTAGCACATGAGAAATTAATCCACAGCGCGTGTGCAAGTCCAGTATCCCAACGCTCGCCACCAGTGTTAAATTCTGGACAATAGCTGCTTGGTATTGGGTGCTCCTTCTACCTCAGGACTCAAGTAACTAGACCTTCGCTGCGGTTAACTCTTTATTATAATTCAAATCAAGATTAATAACTTTTGGTAGCGTGAACTTTTCTAAAATTTTCAACACAAAACACTCATTCTTCCTAGAAAATGCAGTTGTTTTTCTTCTTAAAAACAAGGCACAATTATTTCACTTCTAAATTACACAAATATGACTTTTGAGATAGAAACTGGTAGAAAGTTGTTGAATGCAAAACGTTTTTCGAGTCTCTCCTTTAGTGGCCACGCTGGGGCGGCTTATATACAGTCGTGAGAGCATTTTTCATGCTCATTGCAACAATTAGGTCGCTCAACCTGGTCACTTGGGTGTAAATGCTCAAAACCAACTAGTGGGTCATTGCTAAATATATCTTGTACAGAGTCACTTGGTGGAAATGCTCCAATGCAACAATTGGGTCAACGGCTTAGAAAAGGCTCACGCCTAGAATCTATTTATATAAAGCTGACATAGAACAATTGAATCAAAGTGCCAATAGTCTTGAAATGCTCAAGTGGAGCCAGAAATTCCTAATGACAGAAGAAATCCTTCAAAAATGGCATAATTTATTGCAAACAGTTTCACATTGAAATCAAGCGAAAAGGTAACCCATTCCCCTGTTAACCAGAATGCAAAATCATAACACAGCCCTCCCCTCGAATTGTTCCGTCCCCGGAACTACAATGTGCACAGGCTCAAAATAAAATCAATGCACCTGTGTCCAGTCTATGGGGAACACACTATGAAATTCTCAGACACTCAGACATAAACATTGGGCCTGACAGGTTTCCTCAATGGAATGGAACTAACACATGCCTGGGTCACAAGGGGTCATTGGCCAGGGAAGAGATATGATAAGGTCACGGGAGAGCCATTTTGGTTGGTTAACACCTAATTGTTGCAACAAAAATAGCACTAACAGAAAGAGAAAAACTATTGCATTTATATAATAGATTACAAATGATATATACAGTGATTATGTTGAATATATGGAATTTACACACACTATTTTGCAAATGAACAAGATACAGATAATCATTATTCCACTACATTGTGTAGAAAAAAATGCTTATGATGGATGTTGTCAGTTGCACAGTGATACAGAACATGGATTATACCAACTACATTGAGACAGGTAATTCAACCAGTTTCAAGATATGAGACATGTATGGCCTTCATGTAAAGAATATAATATTTTAGCAGAATACAGTTTCATTCATAATTTCGATTCATAATTTGTGACTTAAATATAAAATGAACAAAAATATGGCCACTATTTCCAAACGATTATGGAAGCACACTAAAACATAACATCTCTGTCTCAGAAAAAGGCATGTATCACTGTGCCACAATAAAAATCAATCATCATCCCACATACGAAAGCATGGAACATGCAACCCGACATACTTGTTACACAAATTGCCATAAGATTTTGCATTGTTCCATGAACAAGGCATACTTGACCTATGCTTGAAAGTTGGCAATTCCTGTACCAATTACTCTAGTTGCATGGAACTAGC
>JBEVXV010000509.1:0-3274 GCA_040505915.1 Sedimenticola sp.
CCCCTATGGCACGGTTTTTTTAGAAATTACCCAATTGGAGCGGTCAACCGTGGTTTCTAGGATTAATCTTCTGCAGTTTGCGAAACAGGGTGCGCTCACTGACACCCAGCTTTTCCGCCAGCTCTTTTCTGTCACCACTAAAACGGGCCGAGACCTCTTCCAGATATCGCTGCTCAACCTCTGATAGTGGGTAGATAGCAAAGTCGGGTGGCGGATCCTCCCCCTCCAGGCACTCATCCGAGAGATGCCGGGATTTAATCAGGTCGGTATCCGTCATCAGGCTGGCGCGTTCAAGAATATTCCTTAGTTCTCTGATATTTCCTGGGAAATCATAATTGGAGAGGTAAGCCAGCGCGTCATTTGAGAGCCGTTTATTCTCGGCACCTGCAATTCGCCGTAATAGCGTTTCTACCAGCAACAGAAGATCCCCTTCCCGCTGGCGCAATGGCGGCAACCCTATAGGAAATGTGCTGATACGGTAGTAAAGGTCGCTACGGAAACGACTGGCGGCAACCATCTCCTTGAGGTTCCGGTGAGTGGCGCAGATAAGGCGAAAATCAGCGTGTCGCGTCTCAAGCCCGCCGACAGAACGGTAGGTTTTAGTCTCAAGCAGGCGCAACAGTTTAACCTGGAGGCTCAGGGGTATATCCCCCACCTCGTCAAGAAACAGGGTGCCACCCCTGGCAGCATCAACTAATCCCAATTTAGCGCTGTGAGCACCGGTAAAAGCCCCCTTTTCATGCCCAAAGAGCTCACTCTCGAATAGTGATTCTGTCAACCCAGAACACTCTACCGGAACAAACATCGCACCACGACGAGGGCTCAGATCATGTACCGCCTGTGCCACCAACTCCTTGCCAGTACCCGACTCCCCAAGCAGCAAAGCTGCCGTCTCACTTGGCGCCACTCGCTGGACCAGCTCCAACATTCGGTTGAAGGCGGGTGACCGCCCTACCATACCATGGCTTTCAGCTTGAGTACTGGCCGCCCTGGACTGTCGGATAATTTCAACAAAATAGTGAAGCTCACCCCGCTCATCAAATATCGGGCGACCCTCAACCTCTACGTGTTCATCACCCCGGGAAGAGTGGTGAAGGTGAAATGCTCGCTGAGGCTCGCGGGTTTCACGCGCAACTTCCATCGGGCAGGACTCACCATTGAGCCCACAGGGAATTCCATTACCATGAGACACTTCATAACAGTGGCGATCTACTACTGTGGCACTCTGGCCGTGGATATTTTGATACACACGATTGACCGCCAGAATTCGGTAATCCGGAGAGAGCAGGATTGCCGGTTCAGTGATGCCATCCAGCATCGCTCTAATTTCAGCCGGAGCTACCGTCATTCCTATCACCTCTCAAAACTGCCATCATTGACACATATCATCCCACATACACGCCACTATTGGCACAAAACATACACATATCAGAAAAGAACCTGACGACAAAGGGCAATCGCATCTACCCAAAAATAGGTATACGTCGCTGTTATCCATAGAAATATTAATTAATTAAATTGTGGAGTACAAAACAGGCGCGCTTAATGCATTAAATAACGGTATCACGCCCTTGGCGAGATACGCCTTAACCACCATATAAGGCAGGTGCGGAACTTGTTCCAAACCACTTAGTGTCGGTGCCGTGCAGCAGCGGTGTCGGCAGGTGCGTTTATCGCACCAACTCCAACTTGTGCCGCCCTTCTTGGGCGGCTTTTTTTTTAGCCCCAAAATCGGTCCTGAAGTCTGCCCGGTAATAAGCAGTCGATCGCGGCTTGCTCAGGGATGATTCAACCTAGAATCTGCAGTTGGACGGCGTGAGGTGTGACTCACCCCGCAGGTGAAATGGTCAATCGAAATCAATAGCATTCATATCAGTAAGTTAATCTCAGAATGGAGCAGTCAACTACAGAATCTAAGTTTAAGGCCACCTCACTTTTTCAGTTTAATCATCAGACTGTTGATGTTGTTAGCACTCAAACGGGTCCGCAGGCTGTTGACCTGTTTGCGGGTATAGGGGCCACTACGGACACGATGGAAAATCTCACCGTCGTTGATGGTAACGCTCTGTATCTCCGCTTCGAGGCCTATCAGTGCCATGCTTGCTTTGAGGCGATCGGCATCTGCCATCTTTCTGAACGAACCCATCTGTAGCATATAGTCGACTGTAGCTTTAGCGGCTGGCGACAGCGGATTAGCTGCCGCTCCTGAAGCAGAAGTTGAGGGAGGAGTAACTTCCGGCTCAGGGTCAGGCACTACCACCTCCATTTCGGGAAGAATGGTATAGAAGTCGAAACGGAGCTTAGGTGCAGAAGCCTTTTTCGTACTCTGCTTCGGCTCTTTCTGTTTCTGCTTCACAACGGCTGGGGGTAATGCCGAGGCAGGGTTGTGAGGAGTGATTTTCAGCCAGACCAAACCGCTTACCAGCAGGCCTAGCATCAGCCCGCTAATAAACCAGACCCAGCCGGAAACAGGTGCACCGTTGGAGCTTTTCGGTGGATTGGCCCGGCTCTTATAATCTTTCGCCACTTACATCTTCTCCGGTGCTGAGACACCCAGCAGGTTAAGACCGTTTTTCAGTACCTGCCGGGCCGCCAGAATCAGCTTGATACGTGCATCCCTTAGCCCATCATCATCCACCAGGAAGGGGTGGGCGTTGTAGTAGGTGTGGAAGTCGTTGGCCAGCTCTCGCAGATAGTGAGTAAGCTGATGAGGCTCTTCATTCAAAGCGGACACCTCCACCACCTCCGGGTAGCGTGCCAGGGTTTTGAGCAAGGCCAGCTCATGCCCTTCGACCAGACGCTCAAGGTTGGCCCCACCCTCACTGACCTCAACATCGATCCCCCTCTCCGCAGCCTGACGTAGCACACTGCAGACCCGGGCATGGGCATACTGAACGTAGTAGACCGGGTTATCGCTGGACTGGGACTTGGCGAGATCGAGATCAAAATCGAGGTGCTGCTCACACTTGCGCATAACGTAGAAAAAACGGGCAGCGTCAGCACCTACCTCCTTGCGTAGCTCCCGCAGTGTAACGAAAGAGCCGGAGCGGGTGGACATCTGCACCTTCTCGCCGCCACGGTAGAGATTGGCAAACTGCACCAGCAGCACATCCAGTTTAGAGGGGTCGTCACCAACCGCCTCCATCGCCGCTTTAACCCTCGGCACATAGCCGTGGTGATCGGCACCCCAGACATCAATCACCCGATCAAAGCCACGCTCCAACTTATCCATATGGTAGGCAATATCAGAGGCGAAGTAGGTCGTCTGACCGTT
>JBEVXV010000509.1:3374-15714 GCA_040505915.1 Sedimenticola sp.
GCAATATCCCAGATATAGTCGCCTTTGTAGCCATTGGATGGGAAGGTGAGCGTCTCATCGCACAACTCCAGGTAACGTAGCCAGACGCTGGTCGCAAGGATCTCCATCTGCCGACCAGCATCGTTGACGTAGTACTCCCGATGCACTTCAAAACCCACCGCCGCCAGCAGATCAGACACCACCGCACCGTAGGCGGCCCCACGGCCGTGGCCGACGTGAAGGGGGCCGGTGGGGTTGGCGGAGACAAACTCCACCTGGACCCGCTTCCCCTTGCCTAGGTCACTACGGCCAAAGTCATACCCACGGCTGAGCACTTCGGGTATCAACGAGAGATAAGCCCCCTTGGCCAGATAGAAGTTGATAAAACCGGGACCTGCGATCTCCACCTTATCCACCAGCACCGCCTCAGGCAACGCCGCTACCAGCTTCTCTGCCAGATCTCTGGGACGACAACGAGCCACCTTCGCCAGCACCATCGCGACATTGCAGGCAAAGTCCCCATGCTGGGTGTCCCGTGCCCGCTCGATAATCGGCTGGGGAATCTGGTCAGTGGGAATAACGCCTTCTGCAGCGATATTCTGGAGTGCGGTGGAGACCAACTGCTGGATCTGTAATTTCATCTTCTACCTGAAAACAGTGAAAAAATTAGAACCCGGAAGAATAGCAGGAACCCTCATCTTTGATAACCTCTAATCTGCAAGGAGTGTCATTACTCAGCGAGCCCGGTTACCAGCGCACTCTGCGGGATGACCTGAGTTTACCAAGGGCTCACGAAATAATAAGTAAATGAGTTTTGGGCGTCGAAGTAGATTTCATCCCATCCATCACCTATTGAGGTGACGTGAAACAGGGCTCTAGAAATTCAATTCGCAGTGATCTTGCCATGGGTAAGCACTACGCACACGTTATGCAAAAGTAAAGACTTGCCCCCGATATCGCAGCAAATTCAACTCTTAGGGGGCTGACCATTGGCAAAACATGACGCTAATGCTGGAGTGTTAGAGCTGACCCACTGGTCTTTGCTCTACCGATATTTTGTTGCCGCCAAGGCAGCCCCTGCCCCCAAATACAATAGACCGCTTACGCCGTTTTGATATTTGGTGAGCTCTTTATTTCTCACTAACGCTGCCAAAGTATTTGACAGCAATACGTAGCCTGAATCCAGGCTTATAGCCAGCAGCAAGAAAATTACAGAAAGTAGCGCTATTTGAGGTACATATGGCTCTGATGCTATTGCGAACTGCGGGAGAAATGCACTAAAAAACAAAATTGTTTTTGGGTTAGTAAGAGAAACCAAAAAACCTCTTTGGAATGATCCAAATGCCGTTATTGAGTGATGCGACTGAGTTCGGGCATTAATCAGATGCCTGACGCCTAAATACACCAAGTAAGCTACGCCAACCCATTTAAGTAAATGAAACCCCTCTGTGAGGGACGCCACAAACCATGCAGTACCAACAGCCGCAATAAATAACTGAATGGCCATGGCAGAACTAGTACCTGCGACAGTTTGCAGGCCACGCAATTTACCATGCGAAATGCTAGTAGATACAATAATCATGACATTAGGGCCTGGTATGACGATAATGCCGATTGAGACGAGTATAAAAGCCAGTATCTCCATTATTATCTCTCACTCAATTACGCGCTTAACGTCAACGCTCAGAGGCGTCAGCCTTTGGTGCATCCGCTGGAGCCATATGTTAGATGAATTACCAGTTACTTTGATTGTCATAATGTTCTAGCCAATCTTCCTTATTTTGTTTTACCTCTGACAGTAAAAATCTGTAATCAAATTCCTCCATTAGTCCAATTTCAGCCAAACATTTATAAAATTTCTTTAAGCTGGCAACTGTTTCTCTTGTTGATGCCTTACTTGACCACATGGCTTTTCTTGGGAAAAAATAATCAAAAAAACCATTAATTGATGAGACGCCTTCTTTTGCAGGTATAACCTCGTCATGAAGCAAGTATACATTGATGTAAAAAATTACGTTATCAATATGCCTGTTTATGGTTTTATCTTTTAATCCGCTATCAACCAGCCAATTTCTGAAACGCTTGATTACATCGGTAAGTGCAATCAGCGTGTCCGCACCGATGATTACGATGCGATCCCTTTGACTGGGTTGCTGATTTCAAGCGCTGGAAGTAAGGGGCAAGGTCTTGCGCCATTTCATTGAGTGAATCTTGCTTCCTGCTTCTATAATCAGCCGGGTGTTTGATCCGGCTCTTTAAAATACCCTGTGAGCCAGAGTGTCAGTTCCAAATTTGGTAGTGATACATTCTTTCCTGTCTTGGATAATCTCTTTGGAAAGGGGGTTGGAGTCATGGCCGTGCAATCTTTACCCAGCCCGGATTTTCTTCAGTATTTCACTAGAGACGCGGTAGCCTGAATCAGACATCTCTTGAATGCACTCCTCAGCGCTTTCGATCAACCCACGCTGTTCCGCCAGATCGAGCAGGCGAACCGTCCCGACAATATTCAAGCCTTTGTGCAGTGCATAACGCCTCGCTAGACGGTCATCCATTATCAGCAGTGCTTTCTCCGGTGTCTTCAGGGCGAATCGTATTGAATCACTTTCACCAAACCCCAGGCTTGGTGAAAGTGGGTGACGCTCTTTTCCAGCAGGCTTTATAGCCAGCCAACTCTCCTTTACGGCGAGTTCGATCTTTTGAGCATCCGCACCGCTCTTGGCCAAGCATTCATCCCTTACGGACTCGACAATGCAGACTTCGAAAAATAGCTTTTGCAGGATGGAAAGCCCATCAATCCCGGCAAATGCAATCAGCGGGCCCGCATCAGCGATTACGATGCGAGCCATTTGGTTAGATCACGGGTTTCATGTTCTGTGGTTTCATCAGGGCGGACAACATCTATACCCAACTCCACGAGGTACTGGAGAAACGCCTTCATAGGTATTCCGCTCAAGCGAGTGGCGCCACCAAGGGAAAGTGTTCCGTCCTTGAATAGAGTCGCCGCCAGCGCCGGTTTCACTGACTCTTCCGCCTCGGTCACGGATTTATCCAGATGCACGATCAGCGCATTGGGTTGATCGCCCTTCAGCACCAGTACCGGGGATTCCTCCGCCTGACGTAGTGCGAGAGAGGGGTTTTTCTTTAGATTTCTTACATTAGTGGCATGCACAACCCACCTCCAGGAAAAATATTCATGAATATATATCGTAGTCTACGTTGCGTAGTCCGCAGCGTCCAATTTTTGAATTTAATCTCAACCACAATCGCCCTATCAAAACATCTCTTGAGGATCAACATCGATCGACCAACGCACCCTGCGGGATGACTTGAGTTTGCTAAGTTGAGGTATGCACTGGGAGAGCAACCTCTGTAGCACACTCCGCCGATCAGACTGAATCAATAGGTGTGCACGGAAGCGCCCTGCTCGCCGCTCCATCGGGGCCGGCACTGGCCCCCATAGCTCGACACCCTGTTCAACCAGCTGCCCAGCCAAGGCCGCCGCCTCATCAAGAAACTCCCGTGGAGCGCCCTCTTTGGGACCTTCGGCACGCAACAGCGCATGATAGCTGTAGGGGGGGAATCGCGTCTCTCTGCGTTCTGCCAACGCCTCAACAGCATAGGCGCTATAGCCCTCTCTTATCAAAAGCTGCATCAGCGGATGATCAGGATGGCGTGTCTGCACCACCACTCTACCTGGTTTCTGCGCCCGGCCCGCCCGTCCAGCTACCTGTATAATCAACTGCGACATGCGCTCAGAGGCTCTGTAGTCGGCACTGAACAGCCCTTGATCCACATCCAGAATGCCCACCAGGGTGACATCGGGAAAGTGGTGCCCTTTCGCCAACATCTGGGTTCCCAACAGTAGTGAGTGCTTACCCTCTTTAATCTCTTGCAGTAGCCGCTCAAGACTCCCCTTGCGGCGGGTGGTATCCCGATCTATACGGACAATAGCAACATCAGGCAGCTGCTGCTCCAGCAGCTCTTCTAGCCTTTCGGTACCCTGCCCCAAAGGGCGTAGGTCATCACCCTTACACTCAGGACACTGCGGCTGCAGCCGTTTTTGTGAGCCGCAGTGGTGGCACCAGAGGATGCGACTCGCCGCATGCAGGGTCATACGGGCATCGCAGCGATGGCACTGCGCCACCCAGCCGCAGTCATGGCAAGTGAGTACCGGGGCATAACCGCGTCGATTGAGAAACAGCAGTACCTGGTTACCAGCAGCCAGCTCCTCTTTCACCATCCGCATCAGCACCGGTGAAACGCCAGCCTGGAGCCTGACCGAACGGATATCGAGGAGGTCGAGACGGGGTGGCTTCGCTTCACCGGCACGTCGTGTCAGCCACAGGTGCCGGTAGCGCCCGCTTCGGGCGTTGTGCAGACTCTCAAGGGAGGGTGTTGCCGAACCCAGCATGACGGGACAATTGGCCCGCTGGCCACGAATCACCGCAATATCCCGGGCGGAGTACCTAAATCCATCCTGCTGCTTGAATGAGAGATCATGCTCCTCATCAACCAGAATCAGACCGAGGCGTGGCAGGGGGGTAAACAGTGCAGAGCGGGTTCCCAGGATTACACGGGCGCGCCCCAGCCGGGCCTCATGCCAGGCACGCTCACGCTCACCGGCCGCCAGCCCCGAGTGCAGCACCACCAAACCACCCCCCACCCGACGCTCAAAACGGTGCATCAGCTGTGGTGTAAGACCAATCTCAGGCACCAGTACCAGTGCCTGCCGCCCCTGCTCAAGGCACACTTTGATGAGATTGAGATAGACCTCTGTCTTACCACTGCCGGTCACTCCGTCGAGCAGGTAGATGCCAAACCCACCTCCATCTTCAACAACCGCATCCACCGCAATGCGCTGCTCACTATGGAGCCGGGGGGCCGTCTCGGTGGGCCTATCAAGCACCGCCTCCAACAACTCCTGAGAGGAAGCCACCCACCCTTTCTCTTCCATTCTTGCCAACACGCTGCGGCACTCACCCGCCTCGCAGGTGATCATCTCCTGAGTCAGCCCTTGGGGCGCGTCGGCCAACAGCGCCAAGAGTAGTGCCTGCTTGGGCGCTCGGCTAAGACTCTCTAGAGACTGAGCCTGCCCGTCGGATGTCAGGCACCATACCCGGTGAGTCATCCCTACCTGCCGCTCTCCTTTGCGCAACCGAACGGGCAGCGCATTGGCCACCACCTCACCGATAGGGTGCTGGTAGTAGCCCGCCACCCACTGCAGCAGATTGAGATCGTCCGCTGAAAAGAGCGGCTCTTCATCCAACTGCTTTATGGCCCGCTTTAACTTTTCACGCTCAAATACCGATTCCGACACTACCGCAAACAGCACGCCGCAACGATTACCATGCCCAAAAGGCACCTGCAACCGTACCCCCGGCGTCAGGGCGGAGCTGTCGCACCCGGGCGGTGGCAGATAGTCAAAAAAACTGTAGAGAGGGGCGGCAACCGCCACCCGTAAAATGGGTTCATCAGGCATCGGCACACTTTACCTGAGTTTGCCTCAATCATTAACCCTACTGCTGCCGAGTGAAGTAGCAAAACTTCTCCACAAATTCTGTGGATAACTCTGTGTACAACCTATGGAAACCCCTCTCAACAGCGGTATAACAGGCACTTTCCATTAAATTGTCGAAAAAATAGACAGTTATATTTATTTTCAATAAATACAACAGGTTAAATATATTTAGTGTTTACTAATATTGCAGTCCACAACTGAAATAAGCCATTTAACTCACGAGTACCTCAATTGTGCATAACCGGCCGAAATTATTACACAAATAAAGTGTGTCTATTGTTAACTACACGCCATACTTGGTTTTTTTCAGAGCCCCACCCCCAGGCGAGCAAAGGCCTGTTCCAAGTCATGCATCAGGTCGCCCACATCCTCTAGGCCGATACTGAGCCGAATCATATTCCTTCCTGCATAGAGAGAAGGCCCTACACGCTTATATCGGCCAACCGTGATCAGGCTCTTGAAGCCGCCCCAACTGTAGCCAATACCGAACAACTCCAAGTCGTTGACGAAAGCAGCAATCGTCTCATCCGAATAGTCACTCTTAAAGATGAATGCAAAAAGGCCAGTTGAGCCGGTGAAGTCCCGTTTCCATCGCTCATGCTGAGGGTGTGACGGCAGCGCGGGATGGATAACCGCCTCCACCAGATCATCAACCTCCAATCGGCGAGCTATCTCCAGTGCCGCGATTTCATGTTGACGCAGGCGCACACCGAGGGTTTTGATACCACGCAGCGCCCGATAGCAGTCGTCCGCAGAGGCGTAGATCTCCAGGCAACGGTAGTAATCCGCCAGTACCCCGGCATACTGCTGATTGGCGGTAACCGTTCCCATCAACAGATCGGAGTGACCGGAGATATACTTAGTCACCGAATGGATGGAGATATCGACACCCAGGGCAAGGGGCTTGAGGTAGAGCGGTGTTGCCCAGGTGTTGTCGATAACTGTGATAATCCCCTGCTCACGGGCGATAGCAGTGATTGCCGGGATATCTTGGATCTCAAAAGTGTTGGAGCCGGGAGACTCCAGAAATATCATGCGCGTATTCGGCTTGATATAGTCGGCTATATCCGCCCCTACAGCTGAAGGGACAAAATCCACCTCAATGTTGAATCTTGGGAGCACTTTGCGACAAAAGTGAACACCTGGACCATAGACGTTATCGCAAACAAGGATATGATCACCACTGTCGGCATAGGCAAGAAAGGTGTGAGTGATGGCTGAAATCCCTGACTGGAATGCTCGTGTCAGCTCACCCCCCTCAAGACCGGTGATCGCCTCTTCGAAGGCGGTTTGAAGGGGTAGGCGATCAGTGCCGTAAGTGGCACCTTTATAGCTACCGGTATTGGCCAGATAGAGATCTTCACACCGCTCGAACAGCACCGTAGAGGCATGGTAGAGAGGTGGATTGATCGTTGATAGGGGCTTGCCCGACACTTGGTTGTGGCTACTGTCGAGGTTGATCAGGCGTGTGGTCTCTTTCATTGGAGTGATTCACCCATAGAGGTAACAGTGAGGAGCAACAAGCTACCGCCCACAGACAGGGGGGTCAATAGTCCAGTGGAGCCGGTACACTTTTATCCTTACCCAGCAGACGAGTAGGAGCCCCGCCCTCGGGACGATGGAATATGGCAGGAGCTGTGCAACGCCCATCGCGCCTCAAGAAAACGCTCCTACAGGTAAGTGCGGCATAAAATATGCCCGACCCCTGGTGAAAGCAGTCCAAAAATGGGTATACCTGAATAGTTACCAACTTTTTATGTCAACCCCAGCTGGCTAGATGTGGTTGTTGGCCTATTTTACACAACACCCCTTCTCCTGCTGAATGGGTGGGCATGGAACATCAGCAAACGAGCAGAAAACACAGCAATCGCCTTTTAGTGGCCGGAGCAACACACCACACCCCTTGCACTCATAGAAGTACTGGCAGGCGTCTTCAGGCATCTGTTCCGTCTCTTTATGGCCGCACTCTGGGCAGCTGATTGTCGACTCAAGAATCACTTTCATTTATCTGACCAAACTGCGTACTCACTGTTATTGGGATCTGCAAAGTGGAAACGGCGTCCCCCTGGAAAGCTAAATACTGGTTTTACAATTGAGCCACCGGCAGCCTCGATTTTTGCTTGCGTGGCCTCCAGCGCTTCACTGTAAAAAACGATCAACACACTACCCTTTTCTGTAGAGGCGGATAGCTCTGATTTATAAAAACCACCATTGACGCCCTCATCTGAGAATGCCGTATATTCTGGACCATAGTCTACAAATGACCAACCGAATACTTCTGTAAAAAATGTTTTGCTGGCCTCTATATCTATTGCTGGAAACTCAACATAGTTGATTTTCTCATGCTCGTTCATCGACTTGCTCCTCTACCGGTAACTAAAGAGATCAAAAAAATAAAGTAACTATTCAGCTATACCTATTTTGGAGATATTTCCACCAGGAGCCTCTAAGCAAGTCATAACCGACTAGCTTTCACCCTGCCAGCAGAGAGTCAGAGAACCCTGCTAATCTTCAACTAAACGGATACCACCCTTTTCGATAGTGATAATCCGCTGCTTGTATAGACCGCCAATAGCCTTTTTAAACGCACCTTTACTCATACCAAAGAGATCAGAAATCATCTGCGGGTCAGACTTGTCGTGAACGGGAGCAAAGCCATCGTGCTTATTCATATAGATCAGGATAATCTTGGCATATTTATCACGGGTTTCCTGCCCCCCCTGAAGGGTCACATCAATTTTACCATCAGGGCGAACACGCTTAATAAAGCCTTTTTTATACTGACCAAAGCTCAACTGCTGGAACACATCATCCTTATACAGCACACCCCAGTGACTGTGGTTAACAATAGTCTTAAAACCCAGATCGGTGCTATTGGCGATAATCAGATCAACCTGCTGCGGCGGCCTAAAGTCGTGGGGTCGCTCATCATCGAGAAACTTATCTATTTTTGAGGACGCAACAATTCGGCCATCTGCCCTATCGAGATATAGATACACCAGGTAGGACTTCCCCTCCTCCATCGGCCGGTGCTGCTCCGCAAAAGGAACCAATACATCCTTATCCAAACCCCAATCGAGAAAGGCTCCAAAATCGTTGCTATCGACCACCTTCAGATAGGCAAACTCCCCCACCTGGGCCTTGGGCCTTTCAGTAGTCGCCACCGGGCGGTCCTCTGAATCGAGATAGAGAAATACCTCAATCGAGTCTCCCGCCGCCAGACCATCCGATACGTACCTGCGTGGCAGCAGAATCTCACCAAGGTTCTGAGCATCCAGATAGGCACCAAAAGGCACCAGCTTAGCTACGGTTAATGTGTAAGTTTGACCAAGTTGGATCATTTTGCTGTCTCACGGAAAACGGAGAATAACATTCACTATACTGCGGTCAGCGCTCTGACTGCACCTCTAAATATAAGTACATTCTAACGAAAAATGGACTATTTTGATCCCTACATTTTGTAGAAGTGTTTTCTTGAAGCGCGATCGACGATCGATCGCGGCCCGAGAGGCTGCTCCAACAATAAGACCGGGATACAATACTGAATAGTTACAAATTAATCTCCCATTCAGTGCTCAGCCAGATCAATGCTTGATAACGGAGAATATGCCCTCAAGGCAGCCATTATGATAGTGGCACACACCCCAAGACGACCAAGGAGCCCTAGATGAACTGAAAGACCGCCTACCGCTCATTCTATTATCAAACGACTCCTCAACCGGATCATCCGATATCGCGACCCGCCGAAACGGCACACCTGACTATCGACTTACACAACACCTATATGGCAGACAAGGAGAATCCAGCCGCCAAAAAAAAGGGGGAACTATCTGCTCATGCCCTACAGAAAAAGCTATTACATCCGCACAATCACGACTGCATAAAATACCTTATCACCTAACAGGTTTCATCTTCACTATGCACCAATACCGTAGGTTCACCGCTACTCGATACATTCACTTTAAATATGATCGGCCTACAGCACACCTGGCAATCTTCTATATACTCTTGATCTTCCTCGGAGCAGTCGATAAGAACATCAATGGATTCGCCGCAATAGGGGCAACTGATACTGTTTTCAGATAATTGATTCATAACCTAAAAATGTCAAAGCTCTTTAATCGAGCCACTCTCAGATTTTTTTGGTCTACCACGCTTCGCCTGCCCGACCTTGCAATTCAATTTCTTCTCTATTTTCGCCAGAAAACTATCATTTCCTAAGGGTGTACCTGTTTGCCATGCTGCACGTATATCACCCAATACCCCCTGATCTAAATGCATCTTAAAGAGATCTCTATAAGCCCCCTTTCTAGCCATATTATCCCGACCCAGAGCTTTATATAATCGATGATGAGTAATGAGATCATTACGCTTACCCTGACCATTACAGCGGTAACTCGACCAGCGATAGTGTGCAGATGAACGCACCCTATTTGCTCGCACAGGATTTAACTCTATATAGCGCATACAGGTCAACAGGTGGTGCTCTTCCTGTATAAGGCTGGCTTTATATCGCCCTTCCCATAGAGAACCGCTTGTTCCATAGGTGGTATTAAAATAGAGCACATAACAACGGCCAACATATTGCATCATCCGCGTTATGCCAAGTAGATCCGTAGGAGTCGCCAATATATGAATATGATTTTCCATCAATACATAAGCGTGAATCTTACAGTGATACCGTATAGCACCTTCTTTTAACCATTGGAGATAGACTAAATAATCAGCATCGTCAAAGAAAACAGGCTCACGGCTCTGCCCTCTTTGAACGATATGTACCGGTACACCAGGAATTATAAACCTAGGTTTTCGTGGCAATTTACCCCCCCCCTTACATTGACTGAGGTTTTAAACTAACACAAGTTACTCATTCATTATAGGGCTCAGACCCCTTTATATTCGTTTACTCCTTCACCTTTTTCTGTCATCTATATGGCAGAACGTTGCGGCAGCGGTCAGCCGAAGCATAGTGTAGGCTGCCCCAGTGAGCGGTAGCGAACGATATTGACCGCTGCCATAAACGGAGCAAACCCGAAAATAATCGCCCCACCCGAGCAAACATCACTGAGGCTCTCGTCGCCGGATCCACATAATTCTTGAGCATATGACTGCGTAACCAAACCAAGGAAACCATGATTTTACTTTGACTTTTCAGTTGTTGATTAGCGCTGTTTAACGAATTAAATGGTACTGACAATTTTTCTTCAACATGCTACTGCGTCTCTTATGTTTTGCATTGAGATGTTGCCACCACTAGCAATTAAAACGACGTTTTTGCCATGTAGGCGGTCTTTTATATTTAAGGCAGCGGCTAATGGTATAGCGGCGGCTTCTTCAACTAGGTTGTGAGTATGCTCCATCATAGTTTTTATTGCTGTTCTGATTTCTGCATCTTCAACGAGAAGGAAATCATCAACATAATCACGCATTATTTTTTGTGTGTTTTCAAAAGGAACTCGGGTTGCTACGCCTTCAGCAAATGTTTGCATTTTTGCATTTATAAGTTCTCCACTTGCCCAGCTTAATTGCATTGCAGGAGCTTGGGCTGATTGCACGGCAATGATTTCAATTCTTTTATTAATTGTTTTCATTACTATACCTGTACCACATACCCCGCTTCCCGCACCGACAGGAACAATGACAGTATCGACATTTGGTAGGTCTTCAATAATTTCAAGAGCATATGTCCCTACACCACTGATTAATAATTCATCAGTTGGTCCAACAAACTTACCACCATTCTCTTTTGATACCTTAGCGGCCCATGCTCTAGCTTCGTCAAAATCAGAACCATGATGTATGACCTCTGCACCCATTCCCCTCATAGCTGCTACTTTTCCGGGATTTGCTTGTTCTGGCACAGCTATAGTTGCTTTTATTCCATAAGCTCGAGCGGCATAAGCGATGCTTTGACCGTGATTTCCTGTTGATGCGGTATATAAACCACTTTTCTTTTCATTTTCGTTTAAATTAGCAGCAAGGTTTAGGCCGCCGCGTACTTTAAAAGCACCAACTGGAAGATGATTCTCATGCTTTATCCAAGTTTTTGTGCCTATCAATTTATCAAGTGTTGGATAATTATATAGAGGGGTTGGTCTTATATATTGATATACGTTTTTTCTAGCTTCAAAGATATCCTTCAATGATGGCATGTACTAACCCCTTTTTGACCCTACGCTTGCAAATCAGCCGCGCCGCTTTTTGGCGTCAGCTGGATTTGCCTGGTTATATTTTTTTGATTTAATCGATAACAAAAAGCTTTGCACCTTTGGTTGTTGATGAGCGATGTGGTTCTGCATTATCTGCAACTTGATAGCTCATACCTTTTGTAAGTATGAATTTACGACCATCTTCTAGTTCAGTATGTAGCTCGCCTTCAAAGCAAAATAAAATATGTCCTTTACTGCACCAGTGATCAGCTAAATAACCTGGAGAATACTCAACCATGCGGACACGTATTTTTCCAAAATTTTGTGTTTGCCAATACGCAATACCCTTAATACCACTGTGTTCAGTTTTTTCAATATTTGACCAGTCGGTCGTACCGAAAGGTAGGTTGTCGATTTGCATTTATTTTCCTTATAAATAGATGCGGCAGGAACACTGATTACCCAGCGTCCCCACACAGATCCAAGAATAACTGGGGTTAATAACTGGGGTCAGATACACACAGTAGAGGACACCCATCATTTGACATCTACCCATAGCATGCTAATGTAATAAGAACATGCAAAGAACCTAAGTAAGTCAAGGAGCGACATGCCAAAGCCAAGAAAAGCCCTCATCAGCCTCGACAACACACCCTACTATCACTGCATAAGCCGCTGTGTACGTCGCGCCTTC
>JBEVXV010000510.1:0-2841 GCA_040505915.1 Sedimenticola sp.
TCTACAGGTCAGCATCGTCAACTACCTTATATTCCTCTATATTTCCACAGTCAGCACACTTGCACAAAGCGGTACAAGGCATTCTATTCTTCTGGCAGGAACAGTTTGGCTTCCCACGACAAGATCCCTTACACCCACATTTTATTAGTTCCAACACTGCCCGCGGAGCTGGATCGTTAAGACATTTCACAGCCGATAACTTTCCTATCCTGTCCAATTCCCATCCATTGTCTTCGAGACGAGGAAGTTGCGGTCTCGGTTCCCTGTAGGATTTGTCTCTTGCCGAGATGAAGTTGGCTCTCTGTATATGTGGCTTGAGTGTACCGAGAGTTGGTGGGAGTTTCTCGCTTTCAAGGTTTTTTGTTCGAAATAACTCCCAGCGAAGTTCACGCACTGTTTTGCATGAGCTTTTCGGGGAATAAGCAACACAAACGAACTGCTCAATATTAACAATGTCACTTTCCTTCAGGTTAGTCGTATTTCCAAGCTGCTGAAACGATCGAACAATATCGTCTCCACTGTCTAGAGACAGATACCTAGAAATCCATGTCTTTTTAGAGACGTTGAAAAACTTTCCTCCCCAATCTGCTCCTGTGAAATTGTGCAGTCCAACTAATCCCTTGGTTTTTTCCGGTCCTAATGCAGCATACCTCTCCTTCACATCAATGACTCTGAAGAATTTTCCCCTGCCAGTTAGCGATTTTACATTACCCGGAATGTTTTCTGTTGCTACTACATCTAATAGCAGTAGAAACACGTCCGTGTCAGGAGACCATACATAAATATCGCGAATTGACTGACTCTGTGCTGTTGCATCAAGTACGTGAAGGGGGATTTGAGTGTCTGCTTCTTCATGGCAATGCGTCACGATATCGGGACGAACAAGATTTGGCTTGTTTGTGTGAGCTGATGTCTCATACACGACAACGACTCCCAGTGAACGTTGAGCAAAGTGTTCAAGCAGACGCTTTCCCAGGTATTCTGTTAACTGTGCCTTGGTGTCACTATGCGATAGGAGAAGTTTTATGGAAACATTCCGAATGCTCATCAAACCGTGAATGATGAACTTTACAGGTTGAGTTGTACCCGCTCGCTTTACCCTCGTCTTTTCCTTCAGTGATACACTTGTGTACCTGTCAAATATTACCCTTCCTTCTGAGTAACCTTTTGTCATCCTAGATATTCGTTCAACAAATGTATCCCCAAAGTCCGATATCTTATCCATTCCCGGTGACTTCTTAATGGATTGAACTACAGCCTGAGCATCAATTATGATGACCTTATCTCTTTGAGTCTCACCTTCACATTGATCTTGCCTATCGCAATTACTGTCATGCTCATCCATGCTACTGTTTAACGCGTGTATTTGGGATGGTCCAGTTTCTTCCACATCTACAGTAGTATGTGACATTTCCTCTGGCAGTCGTACATTGTCCGCAAGACCCTGAGTAATCTGACCTCCATCGTCGACATCTGTGTCTGGCATGGTCAGATTGACGGATGTTGGTGGCTTTCGGAAAGTTTCAATTTCTTTCATGAATGCACTTTTGTCAGACGGTAGCAATAATGTCCCATCGGTAGCAAACAGTGAACGTGGGGTTACCGCTAGCTCATAGTCACCTATGGTATCGCCCAGCTTATTCACCAGTTCGGGACGTGACTGTTGAACGACTAAGAATCTAGCCAGCAGCTGCCGGTCTTCACGTAGTTTTACAACTTTGTTGCTACCACCGACATTTGTTTTCTTCAAGCATGTACTGAATGTTTTCAGTTTCATCTTTTCTATCCGGTCCCATACAGATAGTGCCGACGCAACTCTTAATCTGCTTTCCACAAATTCTTTGTATCGTGCGTTTCCCTTTTCATCTCTTTCCAGAATGTCCTCTGTTGCATTGTCTGGCACCGTCATCATAGACACTATGTTCACCAGTGGTATGTCTGTTACAAACGGATTTCCATCACAATGTTTTTCGAGACAATCCTTGATCTTCGCGGCATTTGTGGCAGATCGCACACCTTTTGTTCCTGATAACTGGTAATGTTCAGTCGAGCGTGAGCTGGAACCAGCTCCATAGCGAGATTGAAACTCGTCAACAATGCGCGTCATTTCTGGGGCCGTCAAAAGGAATCGGTTGAGTGCGGACTCATTTTGAGTTATTCCCGTTATCCCTCCAGCCACTTTCAGCTCTCTAATACACTGCTCTAGAGTCTGATCCACAAACAGGTTGGTGAATGGTATACCTGTCTTCCGTACACAGAAGTCTCCTTCCTGGAGAGCTGCCCATGTTTCGGGACTTGTCGTCTTCAATTCATTCATCTGGGCAAGGTGTATTGGCATCAGTCGTGCGTAGTTGTACAAATCATGAGCGAAAAAGTATTTTACTTGCTCGTCCAGGGCTGCAAGATATTCCTCCCAGTCCCCTTGCCTACATGCTCGAATCAGGTGAAGAAGACATTCTACCTGCTGTAAGTAATTCGTGAGGAATATTCCGAGGTTTCCATTGTGTTCCTCTGTCCTGCCTTTGTCAATGCGATGCGAGTAGTGCGCACATATCTCGTCGAAGACATCGGCACAATCTTCACTGCGTGTGTTGTGTGAAGACATGTCCGTAGATGCTGACACTTCTCGACAAGTGTCGCAGGAGGAACATTGCCAATCAGTTGATCATACTTCAGGTAGTAACATGCAAGGGCGTTCATGACATGATATTCGACGCCCCGTTTGCGCCTTGCCAGCAAATATCTGGCGCAGTATGGCAGGAAAATAAATCCCAGTCTCTAGCGACAGTGTCAAGACCACTGCCTTCTATGTACTTGCCCAAGGCATGCAGTGCAGCAAAG
>JBEVXV010000511.1:0-13348 GCA_040505915.1 Sedimenticola sp.
TTTAGTTCAGCGGCAAAATCCTCAATGGATTCTCGCGGTCGCTGGGTGCGTCTCCCAAACTGCATTCTGTACGTCTTACGAGTTTCCTCATTCAGGAATCTCGAATCCATTTCCTGTACCAGTCGTCTGCAGTCAAAACGACAGTCGGGAGAAATCTGGTCAAATACAAAGTCCGCGGCAGATCCATCTAGATGCTGGACTAATTCGCTCAAACGCCTATTTTCGTCCCAATTATGAATTGTGGCGACAGTAGAAAATCTGGCGTACCAAACCTTCCAGTTAGAGTTACCATCCCCCGTGAATTTCGGAAGTTTTGTGTTGCTTATATTTGGCGGAGTTTTATTTGCTCGGTTGTCCAGAATATCTTCATTTCGTAGTGAGGTGCTGTGTGCATGTTGTGGTAATGCAGCGGTACTACTGTGGGCGGTGCAGATTTCGGCCTCTGTATCCAGGCCTAATGGATTTTGCGGCGTTGCGTATGAAGAAGTGTATCTGCCAGTCGACGAGTTTCGTGTGAATGAAGTTGAACCATCACTAGTATGCGAAAATGATCTAGCTCCGAGCTGTGTGGTCCTACTATCGGTGTGTGTGGTCGCTTGGGGGATTTGACTGTGTTGTGTGACAACATGTCGATCTGTCCCAACATCCAGATAAGTGATAGCACCCCCATTCGATTGTGAATTACTTGGTGTCAGGGAAGTAACTGCATTTCGGCCATTGGAATGGTCATGTGGCGGTTGTCTACCGTCGTGAAGCGGCAATTCATTGTTTTCCGCATTGTTTTGTGCGTTGTTTGATGCAAGGGAAGTAACTGCGTTATGGCCATTATAATTTTCATTCATCAGTTGTCTACCGTCGGCGAGCGGCATTACCTGTTTATGTAAAATTTGGGAGATGTTGTTTTGCATGCAGGACATCTGCTGAGCCATTCCATGTAATTCGTTGCGAAGTAAATCAGAGTTTTCTCGTGAAATTTGAGACATTGTTCGCAGATTTTGTTGTGACATGTCGTTGCCATTTTTCACTGCCTGGGTAAGGTCGACAATCGAGGATATGAAAGTCTGTGCAATTGTCGGTGTGAAAACTAGATTTTCAGCTGTGGTGTTTGATCGTGAAGCTGGTCTACTCGTTGTCCCAGGAGTGCCTGTGTCGCCAGCACACCTCTGTGTATCAACCCTAAGACTGCTGTGTGTAGTTAATGGGCGTGAAACAGATGGAATATTGTGTGTGTCTGGGCTAGGATCGTGCTGTCTGTTAATTGTTAGCGCCGCTGAGGTATTACAATTTTCACGCTCTGTAGTTGGCATCGCGTTTCTTTCTACGTGGCATAAATTGTCGCGGGGAGCTAGCGGAAGGCAGCTGCCAGTCGATATGTCGCTCTCGTAGTCAGTAGGCCTACGCATCTGGCCAACGGTTTGTTCACGAGTTGGTTCGGAGTCGGACTCAGATGTGAAACCGACTTCACTCTGTGCGTCGTTAGCAATCGTTGCCGAATTTGCTTTCTTAACCGTTTTGCGCTTACCCATTGTGAATTGAACAGCTGATTGACGTGGCGTTTAATTCTGTGTATTGCTTTATCGTAGGGCTACCAGTGGGGTAATTAATCGGGCTTCATTGTTTTATAAATGGTCGTTTATAAATACTCGATCGCAGGCGTGGTAAACGATCACTGGATCTTAAACGAATTTTAAGATCCCACTTCTGTGCACCAATTATGTTACGGGCAAGCGGTGGGGGCCTCTGTCAGGATGGGAGGGGCGGGACAACTCGGATCAATGGACAATGACAAGCGGTTGTACAACGGAATGCTCTAATTTATTATTGTTATCTTGTATGCATTTCCTATCGCCCGAGTTGTACCGCGGACATTCAAAGATTCAATGATAGAGTGTATTTAAATAATAAACTTTCGGTCGCAGTTCTAGATTTTCTCTCTAGCCCGGCAGTTATGAATGCCTCATACAGGAGGGGAAGTAACTCAGACTTGTTAGTAAGCCACCGCGGCAAATTCAACTTAAAATACTAACTCTGAGCTACGGGCGGCAAATCCCCTGTATCTGAGTTTTAGAAAATGTGAATGTCCAAGATACAGAAATTCTCGGGCTATATATACCCAAAAGACCAGCCGACCAGCAGAAATGGCTGGTAATCGCTGGAAAATCAACCATTTCTGCTGGAACCAGTGACTTCGGTGGGCCAGCCAGCGGCTGGACCAGCGAATCGCTGGCTAAGGCGCGCGCCTCCGTGGGATACGCGATTGCATCAAACAGAGTCATGCGCAGTAGCTGTATGTCTCCTGGATAGCCTTGTACCCAAATAATTATATAGTTACATTAAAGATTATGCTTACCAGAGATAACTGATGACAAGACTGATGACTCAGGTTTGACAGATCAATGTCTACATTTGCTATAGTAACAGAGAGCGCCCCCTTGTGACACCTCTTTAAATAGAAACACTACGTCACATAATCTCTCAGCATATTCAAGATGGCGGCATCACAAAGTTGACGATGCGGGAGTGACTTGAAATGGACTAACATCCAATATTAATAATAATATAGAACACCATGGACTATACGATGATAATCAGTAAATTAAGCATGACATTCTTTACATATATTAGAAGTTGGACTGCTGACATAAAGGTAAACATGAGTTATTATAGCTGGATGTGTAATCATTACACACCATGTGTTGTCTGAAGAACATACATATCAATGGTCTACGGGTAGCCATAGCCCTCGGTCATTACACTACACCCCGCCGACCAAGCGACATGTCCTCATGAGCAAAAGAAACAAGTGTGACCACATAAAAAAAATGTAAGGACCTTAACCACCAGGTCACCTTAACTATCTTCACATATGAGGCACCTTAATCAATTACTGGAATTACACGACAGGCACCTTAAACACCATTTAGCCCATAAACGTGCGCTATGCTAAAAGTTACCTAATATCAACAATGTCTACAAACAGTTACATATAAGAACAGTATTGCAATAGTAAAAAAAATGATTATGGAATTTTATGATGAATTTTTAGATTGAAATATGAAGCGAAAATGAGATCACCTTAAGGCAACATACATAATACTCTCAATTGCTAGGCAAAAGTTAATGCAGTTTGGGACAATTGCCAAACGAGGCCCCAACCAGAGGTAGACATACAGAAATCTGAGATTGTAAACCAATAAATGCATGCCTATGCACACTGGCCGGGAACTCGGACACCAATGGACCCAATGAAACCTGTGCGTAGTAATTGACACTAAATTTTTTTAACATGAATATGAATGAAATGTTGTCAGTTTCAGTTATGATGATGAACACCTAGGAAATATTTTTGTGTTAAAAAAAATAAAAATCCACACGCAGGTGGCAATTCCTAAGTCTTAAGTATATGAGAAAAAAAAGGTTGGGTACAAGGCTATTAAGAGAAAAAACACAAATAATCTACATATTTCTAATTCTTCTTCTTCGGTATCAGGACGGTGGACCTGACCTTCTTGGCCGGACTCTTCGCCATGGGAGAGGTGACTCGTGGTCGCTTGGCGGGACTTCGTCTAGCGACGAGGAGGTCCTCCGTCCGCCGCACAAACCCCTTCATAGACTGTGCCAGCATGTTGACCGCCGCCGTCTGGCGATCCATGGCAGCCCCCAACTGGTTTGTCATTCGGTGCATAGCGGCCGCCACCATTGGCTGGTCCCCGGCATTGGCAGACGCTGGTGAAACTGTCGCAGCAGGTGGGGGATGGGTCGCAACATTGGTAGTGACAATAGGATTGATCGGTCGATCACCGATTGTCGTGGCAGTGACCCGAGGATACACAGAAGAAACACTGGTGGTGATGGTCGGTATACAAGTCACGATTCTCGTGGCGACAGGAGTTGGTATACAATCACTGGTCGTCGAGACAGCGACACGAGTGTATGCGGGGGAAGCACTTGTGGTGGTGGTGGGCACGCACGTAACGATCGTGGTGATGTTCTGGGCAGACAGGCTAGTATCCACTGTTGACCTCGCACGACTAGCCACCCCAGCTGCCACCACGCGCCTGTCTCCATCAGTTAACCCAGTGGTCGGTGCTTCACCGGGGCAACACAACAGGTCCAGGAACCCTAATGGGTGTCCTGGCGCTGACGAAGGCGTGTCCAGTCCGGCCGAGATGACTGTGGGCTGGTACAGCACCGCGGACGCCTTCTCTCCCGCTGGTACATAGGGCGACACTCGTGTCCGGGTGAGTGGGGTTATCCGTTCCGTTGCGGCGTTATATGATGACGACCCCATAATCAAATCATAAACGTCCTCGTCATCCATGGTCCGGGCGGCCTTGGGGACTGTGTGTATGACGGCGGTGGACGGCGGTGTATACATGACGGGAATTCCCGCATTCTCCAGTGTTGTGCCGGACCTGCCTTTCCACGCGTTGTTCTCTGCGTATACCGCTGCGTCTGTCATGAATGGTATGCCTGGCTCAACGGCACAGAGCTTGGTGCGAGCCTTCCAGAGGTCTTCGGAAGACAACCCGTCCAACCTCTGGAGGTCCACGCCTTCCTGAAGGTGGTAGGGGTCCGTGGACTGTCGCATGGCGGTTGCGTCTGATATCATGGACCCGCGTTGTTGCAGGTCCATCATCTTCTGCTGATGGGGCGGGTAAGTGGTTGTATGACGCCTCATACTCATGGCGTCGACCGATCTGAACAGGCACACCGTGCAGTAGTAGGGGCAGTTGACGAGGGCTATATGGTCCTTGTAGACGTGGGAGACGACACGCCGTCGCTCCCCAAGGTACGGCTGGATCGTTGTGCAGCGGAGGCACTTGTAAACCCGTCCCCGACTGGCGACACTCGTACGGCTTGGTACCAACATCTGCGACATTTTGATTTCTGGAAATATAACGGGGAACAGTCTGTAAGCCATGGGTTCACTATCATTAACCCACATATAATGGTCGTCCTTATAGGTAATAATAAGGAGAGAAAAAGGTCGGTCCATCATCATTAATATATGAATACATATATTTGTGTATTCATATGGTTTCCCTTTTACTTCTGAACCGAGACCTACTACATTGACTCTACTTCTAGTCAGCGATTTGCAGACCGACTACTTTGACTCTACTTCTAGTCGGCGATTTGCAAACTGTATCCAGACAGGAATGTCAGTGCCCTCGTAAGGCTTCATTTTGTTATGGTGCAACACCCGGGTAGAACCAGTTGCGTTGAGCTGAACGGAATATGTTAGGTCATTGAATTTGTGCACGATTACACAAGGACCCTTGTAAGCAGGTTGTAATTTGGCGCATAGTCCGGGAGCAATAGCCTCATTTTCCACCCAGACTACATCGCCTTGTTTAAAATTGAAAACAGACAGCCTGGCATCATATAACATTTCCTGACGCTGTGCGTTTGCAGACAGATGTTTCCGGGCTATTTCATGGGATTGTTGCATGCGAGTTCTAAGGTGGTCCACATAATCACCATAACTAGTTATTTCAGGTTGACAACTAGATCGACCCCCATACACGAGTTCAGCCGGTAACCTAACTTCCCGACCGAGCATAAGTAAGTTTGGGGTGAGGCCAGTGGATTCATGTGGGGTTGCCCTGTAAGCAGCAGCCAGACACCCAAGATTGAGATCCCAGTTTTCCTGCTCACCGCGCAGGTAGGACTTGACCATACGGAGAAGCGTGCGGTTAAACCTTTCAGCCTGGCCGTTACATTTCGGGTTTCTCGCGGAGGTACGCGTTTTCTTAACTTCGAGCAAACGGCATAGTTCGCGAAAAATGGAACTCTCATAGTTCCTACCCTGATCCGAGTGTAGTGTGAGGGGACAACCGAACCGGCTGATAACGTCGTTAAGTAGCCTATTCGCACAGGTTGTAGCAGTTTGGTCTGGAACTGCCATTATTTCTACCCATTTGGTGAAGTGATCTGTCGCTAACAGGACATAACGATTACCACGCGGAGTCAGCGGTAATGGACCGAGTATGTCTGTTGCCAATCGATCTAGTGGCGCCCCGACTAACATTCTACCAAGCGGTGCACGTGGAGTACGGTGTGGCTTTTTGATTGCCGCGCATGTATCACAATGCCTAACCCACATGCTTACGTCATCTCTTACACCATACCAATAGAAGCGTTGTAGTGTCTTTTCTAGCGTTTTCTTTTGGCCCAGGTGAGCGGAGAGTATGTTGTTGTGCATTTGATATAGAATTTCCTTCTTCAGCATGCCAGGTACAACAAATTGTAGATGAGAGCCTGTGTTGTCTTGTCTATAAAAATGCCTATGCAAACAACCATGGTGCAGGGTCAGCGACTTCCATATACTCCAGTAATACCTAACTGGCGGACTATGTGATACGACATCTGAATGCGGGGGCCTGACCCCCGTTTTCATTGCTTCAACGATGTATTTGAGATCCGGATCGTTGTGTTGAATTGTCCGTATTTTGTCCATGTCTTGCTCGGAGATCCATTGATTGATCATGCCAGCATCTACAGTATCAGGGAAGTTCGTGGTATGTGGTTCTTGAACTGGGTCAGACATAGACCGTGTGGTCACAGAGCGTGCTGTGCTTGGCTCTATGGTGTCGCACATGTCATCAGTAACTTGACTATGTGATACCGTTTGCCCGCGTTGTTTTTCGGCCATGCTGTTAAAGCGTTTAATGCATTTGGGGCATGGGCCACATTGGAACGTTTCCAAGTTGTCTGTATCCTGGCATTGGCAATCCCAGGGGTCTGGACAGCGGCTGACGGCGTCGGCATTCCCATGTTTTGGGCCACATCGGTAATCAATGCTGAAATCAAATGCGGATAGAATTTCTATCCACCGAGCTATCCTACCCTTTGGCTCTTTCATTCGAAACAGGAAGGTCAGCGCCTGGTGATCGCTACGGACCAAAAATCGCCTTCCTAACAAATACTGCCTGTAATATTCCACGAAATGTCGGACTGCGAGCAGTTCTTTGTCAGTGATACAGTAGTTTCTTTCGGCTTTATTTAGTGTCCGGCTTCCATAACTCACAACACGTTCCTTGCCGTCCTGTACTTGACTGAGAACTCCCGCAATTTGTGTGTCACTGGCATCGGTATCCAGAATGAAAGTACCATAATTTCGGGGGTGGGCCATGACGTCTGAACCTACTAGTTTGGCCTTCAAATCATCAAATGCCTTCTGGCAGTCAACGGACCATACAAATTTGGTACCCTTGAGAGTGATTTGAGTTAGAGGATGCACCAGGTCACTATAGCCTTTAATGAAACGGCGATAATATGAACCGAGACCTAGAATTTGCCTTACATGGGTTACGGTTGTAGGGATTGGCCATTGTTGCACCTTGACTATATTCTCTGCGTTTGGTAGTATCCCATCAGCAGACACTTTGTGCCCCAGGAAGGTCACCTCAGTCTGCAACAGCTGAGTTTTGTCGGCACGGAGCTTCAGTCCTGCCTCACAAATTTTCCCCAAGACTTCATCTACTCTGTCCATGTGCTCGTCAAAGCTGGTGCCAAATACCAGTATATCGTCTAGGTAAATTAGACAGGTATGCCATTGTAGTCCTCGCAATGCAATCTCCATAAGCCGTTGAAACGTGGCCGGACTATTGGTGAGACCCATGGGCATGGACAAGTATTCGTACAGACCGTATTTTGTGCAAAATGCTGTTATTGGTATGTCAGATTGCTTTATAGGGATCTGATGAAAACCGCTGAGCAAATCGAATGTTGAGAAAAAACATGCACCTGCCACAGCGTCAAGGCAGTCGCTAATTCGAGGCAGAGGATATGCGTCTTTTGTTGTTATTGCGTTGACACGCCTGTAGTCGATGCAAGGGCGAATCTTTCCAGACTTCTTCTTTACAAGACATATTGGGCTTGCCCAAGGGGAAGTGCTGGGTCTAATAATGCCTTGCTTCTGCATTTCTTTTATGACGTTTTCCTCCTCCGCTGCAAAAGCAAGGGGTACCCGCCTAGGTGGCTGTTTGATTGGTACGTGACCACCCACGTCAATGCTGTGTTCTATCAGATTTGTCAATCCCAAGTCATACTCATCCTTAGAGAATGATTCCTGAAAATTAATCAGTGTTGTCGCTATTCTCTCTTTTTCTTCCCCTGGTCGGCCAATACTTGCCGTCTCATATAGAGATTTCAAATGTTCTGGCACAATCTGCTGTACCCGTCTAATGGTGGATATCTGCCTCTTTGTACTGAGGTCAGCCATTTGGAGCCGTCGCACGGACGCCAGGTTACCAATATCATTTTCCGATTCCATGGTAACCAGAACCCGTGGATCCCCCACTATCGGTTCTGCTGTACCCACAATGACATCTTGATTGATTGATACATCTGTTGTACCTGGGTTCATTATTCTAACCTTGTGAGTGACGTTAGAATGTGTATCACTTATGCCAGAAGCCATAACTACATTATACTTCTCTTGAAAAGTGGACAATGGTTCTATTAGTATAGTGTTCGCCTCGACCACGTAGTCCATGCTCCCATCGACAAATACGTCAATAACAGCCTCACACCTACTCGGAATTACGAAATGGTCTGCAGCGCGAACCTTCCTAGCTTTTGGTGATCCACCCACTTGCATACATGGAATGGACGACCCCATGAAATTCAACATGCCATCTCCATAATGAATGGTAGCATTACCATCCTGCAGAACATCATGACCCAATAAACCCGCATCTTCGATGTCGGCGACAATGATTTCCCTCAGTAGCTCAGCTGACCCTATCTTCAATGTAAACATGGCCGTGCCATATTGTCCCAATGGTTTACCACTAGCACCAGTCAATCCAGTGGTTTTCCTCAAAGTCGGACGCCGGTCTTCCGGAATCGACAAATAAACAGTCTTTGAAATGACTGTTTTAGAAGCCCCCGTGTCAATCGCGAAAATCACATTGACGTCTTCTACCTGTGCTTCTATATACATTCCCTCGCTACGTGTGACCCTGTGAATTGTGCTAGGTATGTGTTGAGCGTTACTGTCATGTGGATGTTTAATGGAACTAGCAGCACTAGGGCTGATCATTCCTTGAACTGTGATTGATTTTTCAGCGATGTTTGCCTCAAAACTTGGATTATCTGGAGCACTGTTGGCATATATCCTGACTGGATCCGTCGTCGGTGCAATAGTCGCCGACATGCTACTAACGTGGTCAGAATGCCGTGCTACAGAATGTTCATCTGATAAAGTGTGTGCCGTAGTGGCGCCCTTTACTACCAATCCATCATCTTTGTTATGTATGGGTAAAGGGTCGGGCGGTTGATTTGTGGGTGGTTTGGTTTGTGCACTCATCTCAGTTTGTTTAGTGCGGTGTGTTGTTGAACTGCCATTCAGTCCGGTGGGTGCGACATGCTTGGTGTGTTGTACGTTCTTGGTTTGAATTAGGTGAGAAACCTGATCTATCATATTTTTGTATGACTTATCATTATGTTCCGTTTTTGTTGTGTGGCCTTCCTGTCGTTGGACCGTTCCATGGCCGCTGGGACCGGCCCTGGTTAGTTTAAAGAGAGACCACTGGCGGACGGTTGTCTGACACGGTGTCCACCAAACCCTTGCTTATTGTTGCTTGTGAAGTTGGACCCCGGCACTGCAGCATTGATGCCGTTATTGCGATGTTCGTGCCCTGATACTAGTTCAGGACAGTCGCGCCTAAGGTGGCCAAAATTTCTGCAGAAATAACACTGCGTAATGGCTAGTCGATCACGCCCTGGACTGGGCCGGGGCTTATCATCTTTATCTGTAGATGCCACTTGATCGAGACCATGACAGGCAAGGAATTGTTCCATTACCTTTAGCAAATTTTGACTCGCATTCTCTCCCAGTTTGGTAGGTTTTGTGTTTAAAGTGGATTTCTCACTTACATTCGCTACTTGTCGGATAGATTGCCGATTTGGACTGATTGGGGAACGTGAAACACACCTGCGTGTGCTAAAATCGTCGTCACTAGAGTCGCTATCGTCAGAAAATGTGACACGCCTTTTATTTCTGCTATAGCGGGACATGTCTTGGTATTCAGTCTTTCTTCCCAGATCGTGCCCATGACGGGCCTCCATGTAATGTATTACATGACGGACGGCCTCTTCAATTGTGCCTGGTTCTTTTGACCATTCTACCGCAAATTGCAAATCGGTATCATGCAGGCCTGCCAAGAACCGATCCACCAATGCCTGTTGTCTTATTTCGGGGTCCTTTCTACAGTATGCCCTGTCATAGAGGCGCTTTAGTTCAGCGGCAAAATCCTCAATGGATTCTCGCGGTCGCTGGGTGCGTCTCCCAAACTGCATTCTGTACGTCTTACGAGTTTCCTCACTCAGGAATCTCGAATCCATTTCCTGTACCAGTCGTCTACAGTCAAAACGACAGTCGGGAGAAATCTGGTCAAATACAAAGTCCGCGGCAGATCCATCTAGATGCTGGACTAATTCGCTCAAACGCCTATTTTCGTCCCAATTATGAATTGTGGCGACAGTAGAAAATCTGGCGTACCAAACCTTCCAGTTAGAGTTACCATCCCCCGTGAATTTCGGAAGTTTTGTGTTGCTTATATTTGGCGGAGTTTTATTTGCTCGGTTGTCCAGAATATCTTCATTTCGTAGTGAGGTGCTGTGTGCATGTTGTGGTAATGCAGCGGTACTACTGTGGGCGGTGCAGATTTCGGCCTCTGTATCCAGGCCTAATGGATTTTGCGGCGTTGCGTATGAAGAAGTGTATCTGCCAGTCGACGAGTTTCGTGTGAATGAAGTTGAACCATCACTAGTATGCGAAAATGATCTAGCTCCGAGCTGTGTGGTCCTACTATCGGTGTGTGTGGTCGCTTGGGGGATTTGACTGTGTTGTGTGACAACATGTCGATCTGTCCCAACATCCAGATAAGTGATAGCACCCCCATTCGATTGTGAATTACTTGGTGTCAGGGAAGTAACTGCATTTCGGCCATTGGAATGGTCATGTGGCGGTTGTCTACCGTCGTGAAGCGGCAATTCATTGTTTTCCGCATTGTTTTGTGCGTTGTTTGATGCAAGGGAAGTAACTGCGTTATGGCCATTATAATTTTCATTCATCAGTTGTCTACCGTCGGCGAGCGGCATTACCTGTTTATGTAAAATTTGGGAGATGTTGTTTTGCATGCAGGACATCTGCTGAGCCATTCCATGTAATTCGTTGCGAAGTAAATCAGAGTTTTCTCGTGAAATTTGAGACATTGTTCGCAGATTTTGTTGTGACATGTCGTTGCCATTTTTCACTGCCTGGGTAAGGTCGACAATCGAGGATATGAAAGTCTGTGCAATTGTCGGTGTGAAAACTAGATTTTCAGCTGTGGTGTTTGATCGTGAAGCTGGTCTACTCGTTGTCCCAGGAGTGCCTGTGTCGCCAGCACACCTCTGTGTATCAACCCTAAGACTGCTGTGTGTAGTTAATGGGCGTGAAACAGATGGAATATTGTGTGTGTCTGGGCTAGGATCGTGCTGTCTGTTAATTGTTAGCGCCGCTGAGGTATTACAATTTTCACGCTCTGTAGTTGGCATCGCGTTTCTTTCTACGTGGCATAAATTGTCGCGGGGAGCTAGCGGAAGGCAGCTGCCAGTCGATATGTCGCTCTCGTAGTCAGTAGGCCTACGCATCTGGCCAACGGTTTGTTCACGAGTTGGTTCGGAGTCGGACTCAGATGTGAAACCGACTTCACTCTGTGCGTCGTTAGCAATCGTTGCCGAATTTGCTTTCTTAACCGTTTTGCGCTTACCCATTGTGAATTGAACAGCTGATTGACGTGGCGTTTAATTCTGTGTATTGCTTTATCGTAGGGCTACCAGTGGGGTAATTAATCGGGCTTCATTGTTTTATAAATGGTCGTTTATAAATACTCGATCGCAGGCGTGGTAAACGATCACTGGATCTTAAACGAATTTTAAGATCCCACTTCTGTGCACCAATTATGTTACGGGCAAGCGGTGGGGGCCTCTGTCAGGATGGGAGGGGCGGGACAACTCGGATCAATGGACAATGACAAGCGGTTGTACAACGGAATGCTCTAATTTATTATTGTTATCTTGTATGCATTTCCTATCGCCCGAGTTGTACCGCGGACATTCAAAGATTCAATGATAGAGTGTATTTAAATAATAAACTTTCGGTCGCAGTTCTAGATTTTCTCTCTAGCCCGGCAGTTATGAATGCCTCATACAGGAGGGGAAGTAACTCAGACTTGTTAGTAAGCCACCGCGGCAAATTCAACTTAAAATACTAACTCTGAGCTACGGGCGGCAAATCCCCTGTATCTGAGTTTTAGAAAATGTGAATGTCCAAGATACAGAAATTCTCGGGCTATATATACCCAAAAGACCAGCCGACCAGCAGAAATGGCTGGTAATCGCTGGAAAATCAACCATTTCTGCTGGAACCAGTGACTTCGGTGGGCCAGCCAGCGGCTGGACCAGCGAATCGCTGGCTAAGGCGCGCGCCTCCGTGGGATACGCGATTGCATCAAACAGAGTCATGCGCAGTAGCTGTATGTCTCCTGGATAGCCTTGTACCCAAATAATTATATAGTTACATTAAAGATTATGCTTACCAGAGATAACTGATGACAAGACTGATGACTCAGGTTTGACAGATCAATGTCTACATTTGCTATAGTAACAGAGAGCGCCCCCTTGTGACACCTCTTTAAATAGAAACACTACGTCACATAATCTCTCAGCATATTCAAGATGGCGGCATCACAAAGTTGACGATGCGGGAGTGACTTGAAATGGACTAACATCCAATATTAATAATAATATAGAACACCATGGACTATACGATGATAATCAGTAAATTAAGCATGACATTCTTTACATATATTAGAAGTTGGACTGCTGACATAAAGGTAAACATGAGTTATTATAGCTGGATGTGTAATCATTACACACCATGTGTTGTCTGAAGAACATACATATCAATGGTCTACGGGTAGCCATAGCCCTCGGTCATTACACTACACCCCGCCGACCAAGCGACATGTCCTCATGAGCAAAAGAAACAAGTGTGACCACATAAAAAAAATGTAAGGACCTTAACCACCAGGTCACCTTAACTATCTTCACATATGAGGCACCTTAATCAATTACTGGAATTACACGACAGGCACCTTAAACACCATTTAGCCCATAAACGTGCGCTATGCTAAAAGTTACCTAATATCAACAATGTCTACAAACAGTTACATATAAGAACAGTATTGCAATAGTAAAAAAAATGATTATGGAATTTTATGATGAATTTTTAGATTGAAATATGAAGCGAAAATGAGATCACCTTAAGGCAACATACATAATACTCTCA
>JBEVXV010000512.1:0-2878 GCA_040505915.1 Sedimenticola sp.
TTCCACTCCACACCAGGATAAGCATTGTTTTTCCCTGGCGTGGGTTTCCACTCGACGCCAGGGTATTCGTTGTTGCCCACTGGTTTCGCCAGCTGCTTTGCAGTATCAGCAGATACTGGCTGCAAACAGAGGGATAAAAGGGGAAGAGCTAACGCAAGAGAGGCGCTGAGATATTTCATGGTTTGATTCCTATTCCAATTTTTTGATTTCTGTACGCAGGGTGCCTGTCAGATTAAACGCTATTTGAATTCAAGCAGCTAAACCTGGCAGACCAACAGCTTCACTTCCAGGCATTTGCATGCTGCTCTGCCTGACGTGCATAGTCGGCCAGTTTTTTGCTAAGTGCCTTTGCCATAGCTGCCGTTACCCTCGCTGCATTACGGGATTCTTCGAGCGTTCGAGGTCCTCTCGATTGCCCGGTAATAGAGACAGGCCTGTGAGTTTCCAGGCAATGGTGGACGAGTTTCTCCATGCATTGGTTAAGTGTCTCATTACCATTACATCCTGCGGCGGCTTGATCCGGAATGCTATATGACTTTTCCGCACAATGCGTTTGGATCCGTGACACCGTGTCTATACCGCTTTCATATCTGGCAGCCCTTGCATTCAAATCGGTAAACAGTTCTTTCAGTTCACTTATTTTTACGTGTCTATACACCCGCGCCGTTATCGTAGCTTGGCGATATACTGGAGTCAGTATAATAGGCACTGTGAGGGGTTTTACGGTGCGCCGGCGATCATTTCGCAGGCCAGCATTACCCGCTTGCACTGTACCCGCTACGGTTCTCGGTGTTCTCTGTATATTTTGGCGTGGATTCGCTGAAGGTCTTGGCTGGACCTGTGAGGGTTGGGCCCCATTCAGCAGAGGGCTCGGTGCTACTTGCAGCCTTGGATCGGCTGCATGAGCAGAGGTCAAGGCTAGTGTAAGTACCATAGTAGAAAATATAGTTCTGTGCTGCTTCATTTTAATTCCCATGTTATTTTTCAATAAGCGGCAGTCTAGTGGGCATTGGAGACACCCATTAGCCACTTCCGATCCATAGAGTAGCTCAGAGGTTGAGCGGGGGTAGTTGCTGTTGTTGGCTGGGCATCTGCGGCTGTTGGTTGGGCGTTAGTGACCGGGATGGTGTTATTATTTTGCTCATCGTCAACTGCTGAGTTGACGCGCCAGATGATTTATATTGGCACTCCGTCAAGCCGTTGCCTCTTGTCTCCTTAAAAAGATTACCCTCTATCAAAAGAGAATTTGCTGCTTGCCAACCCCTAGGCAGGTACCTTTTAACCCGGACTCCCTGCAAAGTGATGCCACGTGGACATGACATATCCGTGGTATCACGGGGATTACCGCCACTGTTATTGCTATTCAAAATATTATGACCAGCCTCCATACCTATTTTTCCGTAGTACACTGAATACGTACAATGGAATTTTTTACCAACTGGTTGTGAAGAGCGTAGTTTTAGCCTTATTTTTGTCTCCTCCGTAGCTCTCCATCCAGGTGGTAACTGGCCAGGCGGTAACTGTCGACTGAAATCGACGCTTAGTTGATTAAATTTTGAACATTCAGTCTGTAATGCGCTCGTGATATCAGTCGCACTTGCTTCCGTCATCATAGCCGTCGATCCAAAAATGCACAGTGTATAAACGGCTGTTGATGCTATCGATTTGATTTCCATGTAAATTTTCCTTTTTTCTTTTTAGTATTAAAAATGTTCTCTGCACTTGCGAACCATCATAATCAACCCAACCTGAACGTTAGCTGAACGGACGGCTATCCTGATTATGCGTTCGAAGCTTTCTGGAGCCAAATGTCAAGATCCTGTATTGCCCGCCAAAATCAACAGAAATCATGGCAATATTCCCTTGAAGTACCCACGACTGCTGCCTCTGGTTGGTAACGCTTCGCCAGTTGTCTTGATTTATTCCCCAAAGTGCCTTTGCCGTGTCAGTCACTTAGGGGATGAAGTTACCGAGGCCCTATGCCCCAGCCGTTATAAACCAGTGTGGGCAGCTCTTCAGCAATGACCCACTCCATCCGCCGTTCGCCACCCATTCTGCGGGGGATGCCCAGCCTGATTTTTGTGTTGGCAGTAGCCCACTCTATTTCTCGCCGCAACAGTTGCCCATCGGCGCCATCAAAACGCCCACGTTCGAGCACACTGTCGGGGGCACCGTAAAGGCCAATCACCTGCTGTTGCAGCTTTTGGTACTCCTGCTCACTGCGCACGGGGTCTGCGGGGTTGCTGAAGTTGACCGTCAAGCCGGAGCGTTTCAACCAGGGGCCGTCAAAATCAAGGATCAACTGTTGGCGCTGGGCTATGCCCGGGAGCAAGCGAACGTTGTAGATGGCACGCTCCCCCTGTACCAACGGATGGGTGATTTGGTTGGCGGCAAGCAGTTTCTCTGTCTCATCCCGGGTCATACCCGGCTGAAGCTGACGTAAGTCGAGACGTAATCCGGGAACATTTAATGGAGGGGGTCTCTTGCTGTTGCTGAAATAGACGGGTGCGGCTGGTCGGCTGGAGTAGCCACTTCCATCATCGTTGCTGCTATCAAAATTCCAGGTCCAGAACAGGCCAACCCTGGAGTCATAGCTCTCAAGCCCCGGTGTAGGTCTGCGCTCACCATACTCTGCCGAGAGGCCCAATTGGTGCTCATCTTTTTGGTAGCTGTATTCCAGGCCGAAACGATCATCCTCCATATCCATGGAGCCCACATACCTGCCCTGCTGGCGAGCGCCGTTGTAGCTAAGGTAGATAGAGTGTCTGGCACTGCTTAAGTTGAGTACGAGCGACCCATTATAATCATCACTTCGATCACCGTTTCTGTCGTTGCGCCGCATTGTGATGCCTGGGCTCACACTGCCCTGAAAACTACC
>JBEVXV010000513.1:0-9270 GCA_040505915.1 Sedimenticola sp.
TTTGCATTATTATTTAATTCTTCTTTCAAATGATATGTATTTTTCTAATATCGCATCGTAAAAAGTAATAACACATACTTATGGATTTTTCTGTGTTATGTACGACTGTTGTCAATAACGCCGTAGGCCTAATGCGACTTTGTAAACCCAAATTAATAAAAAATAATCGCGGCGGAAATTGTGGTGCTTTTGCGTATCACGAGAACAAATTTTAGGCCACTGGACGCAATTCCGGGGCTGTTAAAATGTTTTCTCGGGATATGTATGCATGACTGCGCACATAATTTTGAAATTACTAAATACATTAGAACATGTAGAGCATTACGTACTTTGGCGCACACATGTGTATTTTGGTAACCATTTTGAAGTTCAAGTGTATATTTCGTGCAAAATACAATGTCTACATGTACAATAATCGACTCGAATGACTTCGTCAAAATCGCCGCCATAATATAATCTGTACATGTACAATAATCAACTTTTCGAAACTTGATATTCGTCTCAATTCAAAATGGACACCAAAACGCACGTACACTCGGGAAACGGATCAATTTGACCAAAATTGCATTCGTATTTCATTCTGATTTCAATCCAATATATCGAATGCAATTGCGTATTCCAATCAGTAGGGATGCCAGGTGATTTTTAATAATGTCTACATGTACAATCGATTTGAATGACATCGTCAAAATGGGCGCCATAATATAATGTGTATATGTACAGAAATATGTACACTACTCAACTTGTCGAAACGCACGACATGTAAATGTTCGTCTCAATTCAAAATGTAGACGAAGCCCGGCGTTCCCGTACTAACATGGACGCTGGAGAGAAATCACTGAAATGTCATGCACTCTCATAGAAGGTATATATGCAGCAACATATATATCGGCTACACTGTGAAATTAAAATAACATTGCCATATTTTGCCTATATTCACTTAGAAAACGTACAATATTTTCAATAAATTTCACCGAAATTTGATACAAATTGCGGAGCACATTTACCGCATGTGCTCTGCAAATTTTATCAAATTTCGACATCATTCACAGAAAATAGAGCCGATTTTCTAATGAAATTTGATACAAATTGCGGAGCACATGCGGAATTATATTCCACATGTGCTCTGCATTTTTTTATAAAATTTTAGCCGATTTTATAAATTACGGAGATGCCATAGGGTAATGCATTTGATACAAATTGCGGAGCACATGCGGAATATTTATTATATTCAACATGTGCTCTGCATTTTTTATCAAATTTCGACATCATTCACGGAAAATAGAGCCGGTAAGAAATCGCAAAACTATTCCATTTATTTGTTTTCATTTTTCAAAAGGATGTGTATGTATATTCTGCTGTACAATGTTGCATATATTCATTTTTAATTTGCTTCCAACAGTGACCGTGTTTGAAATATATATGGTCTAAACTGTTCACTCGAAGCATCATGAGCGAACAGTGTAGGCCCTGATCAGAGTGCGCGGATGCGCAGGCTGATCTAAGTCATGTGACTTTCCCCATTTTGAAATCCAAGATGGCCGCCAACCCGCATTTTGAAAATTGACATGGTGCAAAACAGGTCATTGGGTCATCGTTTTAGATTCATTCCATCCAAAATATAGTACATTTTATAATAGATATGTTTGGAATACATAAACTGAAACTTTTGGCCATATTTTTATTATTTTTTTATATTGTCAAATTACGAAAATTATAACAAATTTGCATGAAAATTAGCTGTTGTTCTACATATTTCGAGCAAAAAATACATAATATATAAAGCCTGTTATAAATATCAGGACGTATTATGGTTTAACATAATTGCCAGCGTTCGGACATGTTTTTTAAGCAATATATAAATATTAGTTGTGAAACATAGACTTTCAAATAGTTTCCAGTGACATCTTTTTAACCATAAAACATGTTACTGCGTTGTCCAAAGTTTATGACCTCCAATGTATATACATGTATGTATGTATATATATATATATATACACATTTCTGTGACGCAAAATGTGCCTCTATTCATCATTCAACATGTCACTATAACTTCAAAATACATTATACATGTATCAAAATGTCCAAGTTGTGATATGCAAACAGAGACATGCCTTTCAAATGGTTTCCAGTGACATATACATACATTGTATTGACCATAAAACATGTTACTGTGTTGTCCAAACGGTTCACCATATGATCAGTATGCATATTAATTTGATTTCCAATGTATATATACGCATTCCTGTGACCCAAAATGTGTCTCTGTTCACCATTAAGCATGACACTATAACTTCAAAACACATTATACATGTATCAAACATGTCCATGATAATTCACTGTACATATTCATGTCCACTAAACAAACAAATCCATGAGCTACTAAAGCATGGCATTCTGACCTCCAAATATACAGTTTTTGACTAGTTTCAAACCACTTAAATATACATAATATATATTTTGAGATGCAAACAGAGACATTAGCTACACAATGTATTCATGCATTACAAATGATATAATGTGACTTCAAGACACATTACTATATTTATCAAACATGCTTTGTACAGATATACATGTTGGAGGTCAAATTGGTACGTTTAAATAATCAATTGGACGTTTTTGTGTATAGTAACAGATTTGCGACCAATCAAATGTATTTGCATGTCATAGGAATGTATTTGTAGGTTATGTATCCATTTGTACACATTAATCTCAGAAAGAAATTATTTTGAAGCAGTTTAAAAGTGCCTGGTATGTCATACTTATGAACATATCATGTTGTCATGACATGGAACAGTAGTTTATGATATTTTGAGCATGTTTGATACAAAAAGTAATCAGTTTTTAGCGTGTTGTTACATGTTCATTGTTGAGCGGAACACATTCGTGGGTAATATTATTGTGGTTGTTTTGCACATAGTATATATATGGTGGTCACATGTGGTCATTTGGATGGTGTGCAACCTTGTTATGGTGACATATAACATGCTTGGCAAACATGGAAATGTGGATGTATACATTATGGGTACAATTGATCGTCATATGTATGTCTTCAGAAGTCTCAGTTGCATATTTAATTGTGATGCGACCACATTTTTGGCAGTACAGGGGTGATTGTGGTTAGGGTCATGAAAACCGCATTCCTGCGTGCATTCGAACCCCTCTCGATTTGCGGTCATCGTGCGTTCATCTTGCGGTAGTACTACAGTTTCCAGTTTGGGGTTAAGTGCACACATATTGCTTACGGTTAGCCGGTCAGCCTGCGGTTATCGGTGATCGGTTCGTCGTAGCGGTCATTCTACCGATAACTAATTTGTTATGAATAAATGACATTATCTTGCAATATCGCGCTGAAACAATACTAACATATGAATTAGATACGTTTTACTTTTAATTGCAATTAATTATTTTGTGCATATTTTGCTTTCTATCACATTACTCGTGCATATAACCGGCAACTCCATTTATCTGTTACGTAATCGCCGTTCTGGTTAGGTGTAATGCTGTCTGCGTGCATATAACCGGAAACTCCATGTATCGGTTACATAACCGCAGTTCTCGTTAGGTGTAATGCTGTTTGCGTTTCTGCTGCGTGCATATAAGTGACAACTCTATTTATCGGTTACATAACCCCAGTTCTCGTTAGATGTAATGCAGTTTACGTTTCAGCACAATCGGTTCGTTTGCAGTTGGGTTGGGGTTGAACTGCGTATCACCGAACCGCAAACCGCATTCTTGCGGGAAAAATAGTGCATTTCAGCTATGACCCTAACCACAATCACCCCTGTACGTTCGTGTTTGTTTTACACATGAACGTGTTTTGGAGGTCAAACAGATGCATATGCCATAGTAGGATGTGTAACTGTCGGTATTGTTACGAGGTGGAATATGTTCCCGTCACCATTTATAGCCAAATCAATGTGGATTTAAAACACATATATTAGTTCACCAAACATGCCAATAATATATCATACATTGTACCACATTACTATGACAAATGGACTTGCTGCTGGGTCACCAAAACGTGTTCATCATGTTCATATAACCTCCAAAATATAGTTTTGATATCAAATCGGTTCCAAACCTCTTCCAGATATGACTTAATTATATGAAAACAAAGACACGACCTCCATATATCATCCTACGACAAGCACGTGATTTTAATTAAGTGTAAACATGGTTTATGAAAACCTGTACATGTGAACCACAAACATGTTCATTTCACCTCCGAAATATGTTCATATATATGTAAAAGAAACACGTTACTATGCTATGACCAAAAATGTGTTCCATTCCCCAGTAAGCATAAAAATATATAAGCTAAAATCATTTGTGTTTGTATCAAACATGCCAAATATGATCCCATATGAAGGAAAGATGCTAATGTGTCAATAGAACATGCTCATATGACCACCAACATATTGATTTCGGACATGAAACTAGTTTCGAACCACTTCAAAAGCTGTATTTATGTGATTTAAACTTATATATGACCTACACCTATCTTCATATTAGTTAGGTCCAGAACCGCAATTCCGTGACCATTCTCTGGCTAAGATGTTTTGACGATTGATTTAACTTCTAACCTTTAATAAAAAACATAACCCCCCGGTCCCTCCCAAAAATCCTGGGGTTTTTCGCCAGAGGGCAAAATCCAAGATGGCCGCCGGCAGCCATCTTGAAAAACATGAAATAGCGACCAGATAAGGTACACGTGCAAATGACATGTCTGTTTCCACTAATTTCAACATGGAAAGATTTGTTGGTAATTTGGAGGTAATCCTGACCTTTAAATCCAAGATGGCCGCCATCTTGAAAAACATAAAATACAATATCTCCGCCGCGACCAGATAAGATACAAGTACAAGTGTGAGGTCTTTTTCCACTTATTTCAACAAGATAAATCTACTGGATAGGCTTGTTGTTAGTTTGGATCTAATCCTGACATTTAAATCCAAGATGGCCACCTGTATAATTATATTGTATGATGGTGAGTCTAGGAGTGCATGGTGTAGGGGGATTCTGGGCCGGCCCAAACTCCCCCCACCTGTATAATTATATTGTATGTTGGTGAGTCTAGGAATGCTTGGTGTAGGGGGGGGATTCTGGGCTGGCCCAAACTCCCCCCACCTGTATAATCAAACGCACGACATGTACTACGTGTAACGCCGCCAAAATTTGTACATTTACAAGTATACCCTATGGCGAAACCCCCGTACCACCGAAATATGTACTACATGTCGTTTAAATCATTATGTCGGTTCTATGATATACTCTTGTCTATTTTCAGAGAATCATGGAGAGTGAGAAAGTCCGAGAGTTAAGATTCGAAACCCTCTGTCTGTTCTGCTTCGACCACGTGGATACCAGACCGGGCCGTCATGCTGCTGCCTGCAAGAGGGCCCCGGAGGGAATGAGTAGACCTGACAGGGAAGCAACAGGTAAGTCGCATAGCATGCAATTCAAAAGCGCCGTAAAGAATATGGCACACAACTTGTGTGTGAATCCATTAGATCTGGATGATGACGTGTACTCTAAGGCCGACGTCCTAGCTATACTGGAAAAGTACGGTCATACAATTATTCCAGAAGATGCAGCATTTCACATTTCACGTGAAAGGCAGCCGAGGGCAATGCCTCTCATAAAAGCTAGGAAACCCGATGCGGTGAGAGACAAAATCTCGCCGAAAATGTTCAGTCGACGAAAAGGTGAGCCACTGGCGTCCTCAACGATGCTTGAAGGCGCGGCTGACGCCCATGAAAGGCGACAGTTTCCCGCACCCAAGCGTCTAGGGTCACCGAAGATGCCGCTAGCGGCGTCAACTGCGCTTTTGGACGCTGCCGGGGATGCTGACCGGCGTCCGATTGTGCCGCTTGCGTCGTCGACGCTATTACCAGTTCACAGCATTCCGCCACCCTTGGACTCATCTTCCGATGATTCCTTTAGTCCCCGCATTCGCCGGTCACGGATTGTGACGATCCAGTCTTCATCGGAATCTGCTGGCGAATCTGCCGCCTCCGCGTCAACCGTCAAACACGTGGAACGGTCGCCTAAGTCCGCTCAGAAATGTTTGTTTGATGCTAACATTCAACAGGCGGGTTGCAGTGCGTGGGAATGTCACCAACCGGTACACTGTGACAGTGAAAAGGCAAAGGGTGGAGCGCAATTAGGTCCAGATGTGCCTGCATGTCAACAGACAACAAAGGTGAGTACGGGTAGAGCGCCGCTAGCAACGGACTCTGGAATTAAGGGTAGTGGGGCATTAGCATCCGTGTCTGCTGCCAACGGTCAGGGAGCAATGAATGCTATGGGATATTATGCCAACATGAAGACTGTTGCCACTTCAGCAGTTTCGGAAATTGACATCCCCGTGCATCCGAACCCTACTTTTCGGTCTACTCGCTATAAAGTATACAATTACCAAAAGGGGGTAAAGGGACAGCTACAGAAAAGTGGCCATTACGCTATTTCAGATGCATACTATTTTCAAGATATATGGAAAAACTTCGAAGCCACACATTACGCCACCCGTTTGAAGGAGGAGAAGAATAGCAAAGAACATGTTGCAAATGTGAAGCGCCTGACCTACCGGATGGGTGGCTTTAACGATGTGTTTGATGCATCATGTCTGGATGTCAGGAATTACAACGCTTTCAATGCGTATATCATGAGAGAGGGTTTGGATTACCAAACCGCTTTCTCGTACTACAAGAGCCTGAAACACTTTATCGATTTTATTGTGAGTGATATGAATAGGAACATCTTGTCTATGGGGAGCGAAGACGTCTTCAAGCTTGAAGAGCGTCGGTTAAGGCAGTTTAACACAGACGTCACGGCGATAGGTGTGGCGCTTGAAGCGAAGGCAAACAGTCAAAATCGACGGAAGAAAACTATGCAAGCTGACAAGCCGACTCCGTACGAGGTCACGGAGGTCCTTAGACTAGGTGCAACCGACTTCATGGGATACATGAAGCAAGTGAAAACGATGATGTTGAATCGGTTAGAGATCTGTTTCGTGAATAGGTACATGACGTCATATTTTACATTAGGCGCTGCTCATCGGCCAAGTGCGGTGGAATCGATAACATTGGACAATGTCCAATATGCGTTTCACAAAAATGTACAGGAGGCGAAACCAGAGCTAGGCCTGGAGAAATCATGTGTAATTGAGCTCTCGCAGCACAAGACCGGGAAGCAATTCATTGCGTCCCTAGTGCTCGACGAAGACTGGATGCGGTATTTCCAGGTATATGAAGAGCACATCCGAGCACCTATTGTGGAGAATTCAGTTCTCGAAAGCGATGCGTTCTTCCTGCAAGCAGATGGCAGTCCGTTTAGGGGTGTATCTGAAGCCCCCAATAGACTGTGCGATCATTACAATTGTACGAAATACACAGCGAGTGATTCGAGATCGTCGTTCGAATCATATAACAGGAATTTGGGAACCGGCGTGCAGGACTTGATGAGAAATTATCAATGTCATAGTGAGACGACGAGAAACATTGCGTACCGGTCGAAGGACAAGAACGATGCGCGAATGGTCGTGAAGATATATGGCAAGATGATAAATTTTTACGGGAAGCATACAGGTGATGTGATGCCTGAAGATTTTGAGCAAGAAGACGAGTCTGAGCCTGTGCACCATGCAAAGGTGTCAAAGGGGCCACATGCAAAGGTGTCAAAGGGTAAACGTGGCCGAGACTCTGGGTCAGGTGACGACGCGGGGGCAGCCAAACGGTCCCGGTCAGTACCTTCTAGGAAATGTCGTTCCGATGAAGAAGACAGTCCCTCGAAGCAGACAAAGGGTGCTCGTGCCCGGTCAGCAGACAGCAGTAGTAATAGTAGTCATGCTGGCACAGAGGTTAGGGTACCCATGCGAAAGGGAACCCAAAAGGAGACGAAGCCAAAGAAGCCAGAAACAATCAACTCTCCATTGAGGGGGAGCCCTGGCAATCCCATGACACTAGCCAGGCGATTCGCTGTATTATCCGATATGTATGCGGATAAATCCGGCTCTTTAATTGATGCCGTTATACCCGGCGCCACGGCTTTGGCGGAAAAGACCGGTATGCCTTCAAAGGATATTGTACCCGTCCATAGAAGATTGGTGTACACCCAATATATGGCGAGAGTGAAAGCGGGAGCTCAGCACCTTCTTGAGAAGGCGGCTAAAAAGCAGAAGTGCTGCATAGCCGACTTGAAGGAGCTGCCCCCGGTCCCAGAAAGTCATCCGCAATTCGCTACTGCAACTAGGAATCTTCGCGTTACAACTTCGTTACGGAAAGATGTAATGAAAAAAATGCAAGACATACATGCTGCAGCTGTACGACCAGATAGCTCATTAGACAGGTTTGTAAAGTACGAAAAAGTGATGGAAAAAGTGGCGCGTCAGAAGTTTGGGAGCAATGTGTGTGTAAAACAATGCGACGATCCTAGTAAGGGCCGTGGCGTGTTTTCTGGTCTCAAGACAATTAAAAAAGGTACGATAGTATGCGATTATCACGGCAGAAATGTTACCCGTGAAGAAGGGCTGAAGGTAATGAAAGAGACACCCTATCCACAATGCAACTACGTTCTTTTTTACAAGCCAGGGGATGCCCCTAAAAGGGCAATAGATGCATGTGAGCAATGTAGCTGTCATCCGAAAGAGTTATTTAAGGACTTTATCGGACGCAATGTCAACCACTCTGCAAAAAAACCAAACCTGAAGCCACAATATTACAATAATCATGGCGAAGATGTAGTTTTATTAGTAGCTAAGGAGGACATTCCACCACAAACAGAACTAGTCTTCGATTATGGCATGCGACGTGACGAGGACGGGAAAGTAGTAGAGTGGTTAAAGAAATAACACCGTACCATTGCCACTTTGTTTAACAGCGCCATCATTTTGACCTTCTGTCCCGGGGGCCTACATAGGTTACCGGAAGAAGTGACATGTGCCTGGTTATGGTTAGTGGCATGGTCTGAGATTCAGACCTCCCCCCTACCCCTATTACTTTTCTAGTTCCAGATGATGTCCTACGAAAGGGGCTGCCCCACAGACAGTGGATAAATAAATAACACAGACACAGTTACTAACATTACTCCGTACTGTTGCCACGCAGTTTAACAGCGCCAGCATTTTGACCTTCTGTCCCGGGGGCCTACATAGGTTACCGGAAGAAGTGACATGTGCATGGTTATGGTTAGTGGCATGGTCTGAGATTCAGACCTCCCCCCTACCCCTATTACTTTTCTAGTTCCAGATGATGTCCTACGAAAGGGGCT
>JBEVXV010000514.1:0-9529 GCA_040505915.1 Sedimenticola sp.
TGCGTGCGTGTGCGTGCGCGTGCGTGTGTGTGGGGGGGGGGGGCAGGGGATCATCTGGAAAATCGTGAAAACTGGATGACCGCTGCATGTTGACAAGCACCTGATAATTATTTTACTCCATCATTTTCGGATTCAAATAAGTGGAAATGTCAGGGGACTCAAGTTTTGTAGCAATGTTTTGAAGTCTATGCCACTCTTCCTCCCGCTATACATGCATGTGTAGGCCCGCATATATCGACCGAGCGCAGCGTGGTCCTGCGCTATGGGCCGGGAGCATGCTGCCCAACACCCCCCCCCCCCCCCCCCGTCGGAAAAAAGAAAACTATATGACCGACGGTGCATTATGACATATACCTGAGAACATAATTGCATGAGCAGCACTATTCAAATCAGAAACAATGTTGTATATATATATTGAACTTGCTAAACCCGGCCTATATGGTGTAGACGTTTAGCCAATTCCGGCCTGCTATGTTGTTAACGTCCGCCGCTAGGATCACACAGGGTTACACGTACGAAATATGTGTGGACTAGTTTGTAAAATATGTCCTTTATCCAATGAAACTTATTTCGTCTCCATATTTCGACTCCTTATGTGGTACATTGGCGGCAGTTTGAGGTGTACTTACTTGCCAATTTCGGCCTCATTTGCCAATTCCGGACTATGTGTGAATGTGCCATATGGAAGTACATGAACATTGTCTGGGAGATGATTGTGACCGATTTCAACGATTGTGTCGTTCAACAGGCCTTGTCGATATGACAGTGTACAGTCGAATAGACAAATTACTTGAAATTAGTATTTTTTTGCACAGAGCACAACATTTGATGGTGTTGAATAGTTTATTAGAAGTCTGATCTTCATTTTTCTTCCACATTAGTATCGTTAAATATCACGAACCCTTCTCTACTTTAATTCTAAACATACTGAAACAACTGTGGAAGAAATTAATATTGGCTCATGCTGTTTGTAGCACATCGTACTACAATACGTACCAATATACATACGGTCAATAAATACAATTCCATGATCCATATCGACCTGTCTAGGGTCCATGCTACCTATCTATGGTTCGTGCCTGCAAAGCTAGCGTCCATATCGTCACATGTAGGGTGAATAGCTGCATGATGATATAATGTACTACATTGTACTATATATATATATATATATATATATATATATATGCCCAATGTCAATATCTAGCTGCATAAGGTCCATGTCTATATGTACAGGATCCATACATACCAATAAAGCTGTTGACGGTTCACATGTACCTGCACAAGGTCCAAACACACTCACACTGTTTACATGTGCCCGTCATATGTCCGTCATATACATATTTGTTTATTTGGCCCTGTCCCATGACATATAACGTGTTGGCATCGAAACGTGTTTCAAACACATAATATAACTAAGTGCATTAGTGTAGCATCGAAATGTGTTATTTGTCCGTAAGCCATGTTGCATACTTGGAAGCCACTGAGGGTAAGATAGTTGGTGACAAAATACACATTGTGATGATTCCATGAATATGTTTTGAATCTAGTTTAGTATGTTAGAAGTCCATAGCTACATGGCGTGGAGATCAAGGTGGACTAAAATGGCAAATTAAAAATATCATATTCGAATGATTTCGGTAATGTTTGGTCATTTAACATTTGAACTGTTTTGGCGGCCATCTTGGACGCCATCTTGAATTACCTACATGACAGTCAAGATGGCGACCGCCATATGAAACTTTTACCATACGCATCCTTCAACCGGATAATTGTATGACACTTATTTAGGAAGATACAGAGGAAACTTTATTTTATAATTCTTATGGCGGCCATTTTGAATCCAAGATGGCGGACAAAATAATGCGAGAATAATATGGATACCAAAAAGTATAAATCTCAAGATTCAACATGCAAATCCAGCGGGAATTAATTTCGCTTCAGAGGTACAGTGTGACATGTACTAAAACCGTTATGAAAAACTTAAGTTCGTGCTTAGCTAGGTTGTGGAACGGGCCCCTGGCCATAAGTTAAGCACCACCAGAATAGTTTCGTGTCTTAAGCAATGTACGCAATACATAGTTTCGATATTTTTTGTCATCGCATCGATATGTCAATCGATTAGACTGGGCCAATTATGAATAAAAGCTTCTATATAATTAAAGTGCCCTCGGCATTTTTCCGGAAAAGTTGGCAAACAACCTTTTCTAAAGGTTTTGGGCATGCTGAATTCGAATATGCTGTTTGCCAAGCTCAAATCTGATGTTTTAGCACTGAAAATTTAAAAAACAAAATGGCCGCCAAATATTATTTGTTTTTCCTATATTTGCCTTCAGATGACGTATTTAAGTGTTTTAAATGCGAAATGGACTGTCTCGACGCAATACTACAGTTGGATAACCTTTATACGTAAATAGATGCATTCTTCAAATTGCATAAATCCATGATGGCCGCCAAAATCACTCGAAAATGCGTACATCACCATAATTTTCAAAGTACTTATGCTAGGACCATACAAGGTTCATATACGCGAAAAGACAGCCACATTTAACTGGTCGTACACACTAACGAGACCGAGCTAGATTGTTTATATGTGTTGTTAGAAACAATATTCTGCTGGTGTACTCGTGCGCAATTGTGGCGGTCACTATGAAATCCAAGATGGCCGCCAAAATACACAAATAGCATAACTTCTGAACGAATTGACTTAGGAAGGTGATCTTGGTGTCTAGACATATGTTTTCGGGGTCAGGGATTCCATTTCTGGAATAAGATATAGGTTTGCACATGGTTGTGGGTGTATAAATCCAAAATGGCCACGGAAATGGCCGCCAAAACACCAAAAATCCTGAAAATTATCACATCTTCCGACCGAATTGACTTAGGAAGGTGATCTTGGTATCTAAACATACGTTTTCAGGGTTAGAAATTCCAGTTCGGAAATAAAATATAGGTTTTCACATAGTTGTGAGTGTAAAAATTCAAGATGGCCGCCAAAATGATCACATATCATGGAACAATAACATTTATGTATCCAACAATTAACACAAAGTTTTCAAGGGATCTACATTGGCCAAACTTTTGACTGAGTTGAAATTTTTGGGTACGTTTTTTGTCAAATTCTTATCAAAATGTCACAATATACTAAGTCGGTTCCATCGTGATAGTGTAATTTAGGCACACATTTGTAATATACGTTACATAGCCCAGTTTCAGTCATATGTAAATTAATAGGCCTATATTAAAATGAATTTTTAAATTCAATCAAACACCACACTGCACAAACATCATGAGTACATCAACAGCAAGTGATAGTGAATTTATAAATATGGCCTACGTTGCCATTTATATAAACTATTATTTGTTTAAGTCAGTATTTAGTTTCTCACAATAGGTGAACATTTATTATTTGTTCATATGACCATCAAGCCCCATTAATACCTGCGTTTATGAGATAATTATATACGTATTCGTCTGTATGACCTTCAAACATATTCATATGACCACTAAACCCGTATATAAGGTCTTCAAATAGTTAGTCGTATAGCCAAACTCCTTGGTAAATTGTGACATTTAAACATCATGATGTTTATATGGTCACAACACCCTTCATATGAAGTTCAAGCTGTTCCACATGACCTGAAACGATGGGTCAATGACCTGCAAAGCCAATTGGATGGCTTCCGAACATCCTCTGACATTCAAATACATTCATATGACATTCAGACATGTTGAAAATGACTACAAACACTTTGTATAGGATATACAACACTTTTGTTGAAGATATTTGATTTACATGCGTTATGAGTGTGCAGCACGAATGCGCATGTAAATGCAACATCTGAGACAAAACTGTTACATGTATATCTGACATGTAGTGGAGCCTTATATGGAAATAGAGGCGGTGCTTCTACACACGTGTCATTTGAATGTTGAAAACATTCGATCTCGACACTTAAATGGCAATTGTTATTTTCGACACGTGCTTATTTCACGGTAAAAGGTAAAGGGGATCCAGTAGAGTAACCTGAAGATAAATTACTATCTTAACACTAACATTAGGTTCAGGGTTAGGTTCAGGTCTTAGAGGGATATAACAATGTAGGGCTGGGGTCTGTTTTACTTAAAAGACACAAACTATTCAACGTATTGGTTTCGGTACCAAATGGTACCAAATGTATATATCATATAGTACTAACGAAATTACGTCCCTTGTAAAAAGGTTACTCTATCTGATCCCTTCTACCCGTTACCGCTTATGTGCAGGAATGAATGTCGACTCTCACATTTAAGCCAAATTGTCAGAAAATATATCTTGTCGAGAACAGCTGCATTATCCCATGCTACCAATGTTGACTATATATATACATCCACCGAGCAACGCCAGGTCGTGCGTGTCGCGACTTCAAGCCGATCAAGGCAATACCATCATCCATGCGATCAATGGAATGTTGAACATGGATACCAAAAAGGAGCATGTGATTTGATTTGATTTCACTTGTTCCTCAAAGGCATATGCAACAAGTTTAGATAAAGTTACTCTTTCTCGCCGTCATTTGTTGATTATCTTGTTCACATCAACATCCTCATCACGGTGAACGTGCAAATTAGGAAAACACGAGAGACGGTCTCCTGTCATGTATTTCGCCAAAATCATTATGTCTCCATTTACATAACCGGATCAAATTCTCGCCGACGATGATGATGAGGATGATGCATATCCCCGAGTATTAGAGTAGGTCTAAGGCTGAACTTCCGGAAAGAATGTCATCATGGACTTCCCCGTTGAGATATGCTTACCCTCTCAACCGCCATGCGTTTACACAGATGTGCATATTGGGGGTGGGGATGGGGTGGGGCGGGGGGGGGGGGGGGGGGGGGGGGGGGGGGGGGGGGGGTGTTCAGTGGCCATGAAACCAATGGGAAAATCTTCACGTGACGACACTGTCCCGATGAGGACCCACTCATGATTCATCGACTTCAACGATGACCATGTTAATTTTGTCAATTTTGACCCTCGTTGAAAACTGACCCGGCGGGTCACTTTTCAACGTTACAAACTGACTTTTCTTTCATATTTCAGTCGTTGAAAACTGATCGCAGTAAAATTTTGATCAGATCCCGGGTCATTTTCAACATTCGTTACATTTCTCAATTAGCTATTTTATATAGTATATATTTTGCGTCGGTGAACACAATTTACATTTTAGGCCGAACGTAGTCCATTTATTTCCATGATTCCATTGACTTCATCATTTAAAAGTGCTTGAATAATGTGTTCCCTGCATTTTTCTTTGTTTTATAGGCATTTTAATTAATTTTAAAGTGTTTGCAAACGTTTACATGGCGAAAGGAAAACTTCTGAAAGCAGCGATTCTCGCCAGCTTCGGCCATTTTCGTTTCTGAGAACGGCTTCATTTCCATAACTGAGAGAAAATTCGGCAGTTTTTTTTGTTGTTTGTGGCATATTGCAATACATGAACAATGTGCAACCACTTTATGACACAAACATTAGACATGAGCGAACATGAAAGACGAAATCGATATTTATCAAGGAGATAATGTGCTACTTTCATTTCCAACTCAAGTCTATTTTTAGCGCGACCTTCACTTCAGTGAACCTAATTTAAACTCTAATAATCAATACCACACCGCCTGTATGAAGTAGTTTTATTTACGACCGTATATCCACCCCTGTATAAGCTCAATAATAGGAAAGTTTGATGCGTTTCTCTAAGTGGGAATTTGGTGCGATGCTGATACTTCCGGTTGTTCAATGCGGAGACAAAATGGATAATGACAGGTAGGTACCTTGTTTTACCTCTTGTAGATTTTTTAATAGACGTCCAATGAACATGACACTAGGCTTATCCGGACCGCCGGTGATTCCGATTTCAGCAGGATATCCATACGTCTTGCGAGGTTGCCTAGTTTCCCAGATCATTCGAGAAAACTGCCGGACATGCCCGTCCAGGAAGCGAATTTTGATAAATTTTCATTCTTTCCAGCTCTCAAAATCACCAATATACACGTTTGACAGACATTCTGCAGTGCTAAAACGTGTATTGCATCATCAATTTTGTTAAAACAAGGCTCAACAGTCTCTCGATTCTCGAAAACGTACACAATCGGGCTGTAAAGTAGCTTTGTTTGATGCGGAGACAGTATAATGTTTTTTTAGTTTGATGCGCATATATAAGGTGTGATGCGGAGCATCAAATTAAACGAAAAGAACGTTTGGGATTGTTGAACTGCCTCGGCCTCGAACCCCTGCTGGCATGCTGGTCGTGTAGTTAGCAATCCCCGTTGGGATTATACCAGGTACGGGTCTAATGGGGAGTGTCGTCGCTCATACCCCTCCTGTGTTGTGGCTGTGCGGGTGTGCGGCGATAAATCAGACAGTTCTACATGCATTCGCTTTTCGCTTTATTTAATCGGGTTTTCTTTATCAGAAATTTTAAAAGTAAATATTTTCGGTGCATAGACACTCTAATATACACATTGCATGCAAATGTCAGGAGAAGAATTTATATAATAATTTTCATAATGCTTGTTTTCTAATCCTAATTATTTTATGGCCTTGTATTTATCACATGTATCTATGCATGTACATGCTAAGAAATGAAAATAAAATATTGTTTAAACTAAATGTCAATGAAATTTGGTAGTGCAATTCTAGAGCAATGCTATGCTATTGAATGAGGGCCATTCGTTTGGGGTTTTCCCAAAATTGAGAAATGCTCAGATTGTCACATTTTGTCAAATCATGCACTTATCATGGGGGCGAAGACCTGGGTCCGAATTGGACGCAAAATATGCATAAAATCATACACAAAACGTTAAACTATTGTTATTAATGCATTTAGATAGGTTTACTGTCGATATTACACATACATAATAATTATAATTTGGGTTCGCTCAAATGTATTAAAATGTATAAAAGCTATATACAACAAAATTGTCCGACTCCCTATCATGTCCGACTTTCGATCACTTTCTCATATACGTTAGCAAGGCCTTTGGCATGGTCTCCCATGAGAAATTGCTATTCAAGCTGCACCAGTATGGCGTTAGAGGTCTCATTTTGGCTTGGATACGAGCATTTCTGAGTGGACGATACCAGGCAGTAGGCCACTTGCCTTGTAACTCCGTGGGTCTTAGCATGTTAGCTACTTAATATGTAACAATCGTCCATAAATTATTATTTGTTTCATACAGAATACAAACTTGAAACAGTCCCCTAGCCTTTAATACAAAATTAAACAAAAATAAATTGTTTTTTACTGAAAATTAGTGGTTTCCATACCCCAGCCGCCATGTTTTTTTAGCAACCTGACCGTCTGCTAACTATGTGGGCTTGGTCTACTGAACAATGTCTTTTGACCAAGTTTGCTTTATCCAAATTACAATAACTTTCAACAAGTTTGATCCTTCCTGTAACTTTTGGCATAACATATTTGTATTTAAGGTCATTTGTTAAAAATGATTACTCTTTACAATAGGACATGTTTTGAAAATTAGCTCAATTTCAAGGAAAACACAATTTTGCATAAAAAACATGATTTATTTTTCGCGATCAGACAATGTGATTGACGTTGGACACCCAAAACTCTCAGCAAAACACATGAAAGCTGACAGGAACTACTAGAACATGATAAAAGTGGCACCCAATGAGTTAGCATCTCCCACGGAGTTACCAGATTAGAACATAGTGCTAGAGGGTGAGAGTTCAGACACGATACCAGTTACATCTGGGGTAACACAAGGATCAGTGCTTGGCCCCATTTTGTTTCTGGTATACTTTAACGACTTACCCGAAAGCGTCATCTCGCAAGTAAGGTTGTTTACAGACGACACCGCCTTTTACATGACAATGACGGACAAAAACAAACGCAAACACAACCAATACCTTCAAGCAGATCTAGACACATTACAAGAATGGTCTTACGTGGGATATGAGCTTTAATCCCTCTAAGTGCCAGGTCATCAATGTCATAAAACCACGGAACCCATTCCCCAGCACTTATTCCCTACACGGACAGATATTCGAGACAGTCAGCAGTGCTCGATATCTAGGTGTGGACCTCTCCGGCGAGTCCACATGGAACACTCATGAATGTCAACTGCGTATCGTGCAATGCTAACAAAACTCTATGCTTCTTATTGCGCAATGTCAAGACAAACACTCCGAAACAGTTCGCAAGACTTGGAGAAATTCAAGCTTGCCGTCAGCCGTATCCACCATAACAAACCATAAGTCAAGTAGTGATGTTTTTATCCTGTTTTTAAAATCTCTGTTCACAGACATTTTAACAAACTGTCACTGTTTCTCCCATTGTCTTGCGTTTAACTTTTTTGACTGAGTCTACATTAACAGACACAGGCGCGCAACTGCTCAAAGTTACCCGCGAGGGTGTGCAGCAGTATAAAGAGATAGATAGAAAGAATCGAATTAAATCTCATTTATTGATCAGTAACGAACATGCAGCCCAGCGAAGTTTAAAAAACAACAACAACAAACTTTTCGCTTTCCTTTATAAAGTCCGTACATATGTACTAGGCTATACTATTAGGTAGTGTAGTTTTTAAACATTATATAGGAAGAACACTGGACCAACATTGTCGAAATGTGGCCGTGATCTTTTTTTTAGATCTACATGTGAGGACCATGTCGGGGACGCTTCGTGATATCCCATAATAAACACACACAAGTCTGATAAAGCACCATTACATCGCCACACACACTTCAAATACAACAATGTCCATGTTCAATCCACGCACTAACAGGTAAAAACAACTGAGTCACAATAAAACAAACAACCTCAGAACACGCACTCATCGAATCACCACTGCACTAATTATAAGGACACAAAAGTCAACCCAGGTGATCCATTTCAGAGCACACGTACTTTGGCACTCACATTGACTATTGGGCATTGACCCCTCGCACTGTCAGAAACTCTTCAAATTCTAAATTATGTGCAGCTTTGGCGATCACGGCCCAGACCGGGTATGCAATGCCTCTGATTCAATTGCCACCCTTTTAGTGGGTTTTTTCTTGGAGCATCCTGAAAGGACAAGCCCCTCTCAGTATGACCGAGTAAAGTCACACAGGCAATGTCCCGGGATAGGTGATGGTCACATACCCTGACGCATCGCCACTACATATAAGGGTGGCATATCTTCTCGCGCGCAAGCACTCATAATCTCATTATATAAAGAGGCATACACCATAGGGGCTACATTTATACATGTGGCATTAAACTAAGGCAGACACAGCCTTTATAACGCATTGGCAACCAACTTACGAAGAATATTAGTCTTCGCATCAAACTGAAAAATGTATGCTCCGCATCAAGGCCAAAAACGTGTTATACCGTCTCCGCATCAAACAAACCTACTTTACAGCCCGATTGTGTACGTTTTTGAGAACCGATCGATTGTTGAGCCTTGTTTTAACAAAATTGATGATACAATACACGTTTTAGCACTGCAGAATGCCTGGCAAACGTGTATATTGGTGATTTTGAGG
>JBEVXV010000515.1:0-3446 GCA_040505915.1 Sedimenticola sp.
TGTTGGGGGTAGCTTCTCCATCATCTTCACCTTGCTGGTGAAGAGGTCCTGTCGAAGATCGTTTACCTTATCGTGTTGCGTTGTGTTGTCACATGTAAACCGTTTAACAATTCCGAAAGTTGGAGACGGGATGTCCATCGGAAAGAAGGGTGAGATGGTGAATGCTTCGGTAATCGCCGTGTATGCTTTCCACGTCTTCCATGCTGTCTTCTTGCCCTTTCCACTGAACTGGGATGTCACATCTGAACCTGTAAAGGCATGAAAAAGTGGCAGGGCGCGAGCCTTGTCCGCTCCTAGCTTCTGGCAGATGGAGTTGATAATGATGTAGCGGAAGTGTTTGCCTGTACCAAATCCAACACATAATTGCACATGTTGATTGTCCTGTTGAATGTCATGAAACACGCCTACCAATATTACTATCACGTCAGTGTCTACAGTTCGGACGAGAATAAAATTCTCTCCGTCCTTTAGCGCATCATGTACATGGAGGCATAGCCTAGTATCTGCTTCATCGTGATCGCACTCCCCGAGAGTAATGTTAACACGATTAGATTTCACGTCTCGACCTGCGGTAATGGTTACTGTCTTGGTAGCTATATAATCGTGATTTTCTACATCATCGGACAACATTGCGAACAGTTCTTCTTTGTTTCTGTCATCTTGAAGGAATCCGACAAAGTTGTAGGTAGCTTTGTACTTCGTGACACCTTTCTTCGTACTCCTTTTCAGCGTTTCTCTCTGGTTTCGACTTTCAGACTGTCACTTCGATACGTGTCCCAAACGATGTCAATCCTGGAACAGTTTTCAAGCTGCCTTTCTGTCCACGGGATAAATATAGTGTCGCTATATTTGCCAAACGTAGATTTGCTTTCGTGTTGAAGGGCATGTACCATAGCCGCACCATCTACTACCTCACCTGGGCAGCAACGAACAGCTGGCTAAACAGATTGCAATTGCTCTTTATTTCCTGAAATTGTTGTTTCGATCTCAATTTCACGGATGTCATGTTCACACTCTTAAATAATGGCAGTTTGTTTTTCTAATAGCCTTGTGGATCGATGCTTTCCTTTCAACTAGTACATCGCTGACATACGTCGAATACTGCTTCTTTCCCAATACATCCATTCTGTGCAGTGCATGGACAGCCGCACCATCCAGACAATTATGAGTATCCAGTGTCATTAAAAACCGTAAAGGGGTTGGGTGACGCTGTCGGTCTCACCGAAAATCCCGCAGCATTTAAACGATGGATGAGTGCATGTCCCGAGCAAGCCAGAATCCTGACAGAGTTTGAGGAAGTACCCGATTCCCGTGATTTACCAACCAATAGGCATGAACAGGGACATTCATCTCAAGAAACATTTCAAAGGCAGGTGAACAATATGAACCAGACTATGGCCACAATGGATAACCAATTCAGCGACACATCAGGTGAACTAATGACACTGGATACTCATGATTGCCTGGATGGTGCGGCTGTCCATACACTGTTCAGCCAGCTGTTCGTTGCTGCCCAGGTCAGAGACAAGAAATTGGAGGACTTTTTCCCACACGAGAACCACCCATGGCCACCAGCATGGGCGACTTAGACTACCAAGCAACAAGTCAGAGCTGCTAGCATGTCTTGAACAAGGTGATAATTCAGAAGCACCAATTGAAGTTGACACCAAAGTAGTAGATGGTGCGGCTATGGTACATGCCCTTCCACACGCAAGCAAATCTACGTTTGGCGAATATAGCGACACTGTCTTTATCCCGTGGACAGAAAGGCAGCTTGAAAACTGTTCACAAGAATAGAGACTCCACCAGATGCACGCACAACATTATCAGAACATTTATTGTACATAGCATAGGATTTGAAAGAAATTAGATCTGTATCTTTCAGGAACGTTTCCTGAAGGCATACAGCTATGGGGTTATAATCCTGTATTAATAAACTAATTTCATCCTTGTTAGGCTTAATGCCTCGACAATTCCATTGTACTATTGTATCCATTTACTTAGGTGGAAGTATGGTAGTTTTAATCAATTTTGGTGGAAGTGGGGGTTTTACTGTTTCAGCTGTGTCCATAAGTTCCCCGTACTTATTGTGCAGCCTAATTGGATCTTCTGACCCTTTAGGCTGCCTGTTTGGTGCACTTTTGGGGGGCTTAACAGCATCTGGCACTGCTTTCGTAGCAGGCTTTTTCACAGCTGCCTTATCAGTGTCACCGTTGGACACGGATTTGGCAGCTGGCAATGTTGCTGGCGCGATTTTAGCGCCACTGGACTTTTCAGGTGAGCGATCCCTGACTATAACGCTCTCAGATTGTGAACTGGTTTGAGTAGAAGAAGTGGAAAGTGAAGTAGGCGTGATAGTTTTAATATGAGGAAGAAGTGTGTAAGTCGGGTTTAGTGCACCGTTCGGCCAGTGCATATCTGTTTGAGTTAAAACTGATGTTACTACTCGTTTTGGAGTGCCAACCTTTGGGTTGGCCGGTGCCGGCGCGACCTTTGAAGCATACGTTGCATCAATGGTGGCGATAGGTGTCCTGGCATCCAAAACCTTCCTGGCCTCTGGGAACGATATGCTTTCAGTCACACGTATTTTTTGAACTTCTTTCTCTTTTTTCCAAGTCGGACAATCTCGCGAATACGCATCATGGTCACCCTGACAGTTGACACAGTGCACAGGCTTGGAACATGCGGCGTCGCCATGGTCGTCTTCACCGCAACTGGCACAGACGGCTTTGGTCTTGCAGTTATCCTTGTGGTGTCCAAACCTTTGGCAGCGGAAGCATCTGAGTGGATTAGGTACGTAAACTTCAACTGTAATACGTAGGTAGCCGGCTTTGATTGAGGTTGGAAGGTCAGGAGTGTTAAAGGTTAGTATGACATTCCGGGTTGGAACGCGTGTGCCATTTTTTGTAACACTAATGCGCCTGACATCAGTAACTCCCTGATCTGACAGATTGCTGAGAATTTCATTCTCAGAACAATCCAACAGATCCCGAGAGCGAATGATGCCTTTGGAGTAATTTAATGTTTTATGAGGCGTTACTTTGATTGGTCGGTGGGCAAGGATTTTTGAACGTAGGAGATTGTCCGAATGGGCTTTCTTGTCGCATTCAACAAGTAACTGGCCTGATCGGAGCATCTTTGTGTCTTTAAGCTCACCAGCTAGCCCCTGTATTGCTTTTTGAATTACAAACGGGGATAATCTGTTGATAGGTTTCTCGAGATCAGTAGATTCAATGAGAAGGAATCTGGGCCAGTTACTGGTACTTGATTTGTAAGTAGTTCGTTCACAATCTGAGTCGGTGTCGATATCAGTTCGAGATCTCTTGAGCATCCGCTGAGGGGACTCTTGAGAAGGTTGTAAGGAAGATCCGGTTTGGTTTTTGTGTTTGTTTTTGTTACCCATATTTGTAGGTCGTTAATTCGTCGCCATGAGCCCCACCCACCAT
>JBEVXV010000516.1:0-3053 GCA_040505915.1 Sedimenticola sp.
ATCGGGTGATAAAAATTTGTATGCTTGTCCGAGTCCTTCGGAGGAAGTAATCGACAGTCCACAAAAGTCTGCAGCTGTTGTTTTCCTTCTCTCTCGGCTGATAGAAGTGAGTCTTCAATTTGACGTGTAGCTATATCCTTCGTTGATATGGCCTGAAGTGACTCATTACTCGTGTCAGAAAATACCCCAAATCTTTCAAGAACTTGGTGTAGCTTTTCTTCAGCCATGTTATCAGTTTTTGCACGGCCTGGGAGACACTCGTTGTGTTCAGAGTCGTGCTTGATGTCGTACATTTGTTTTGTGTTGTCTGCAATCTGGGACCTTAGATTATAGGAAAGACTCCATCTACATAAAGCACTTGGTGTTTTCGTGATTCCTACAATACCACCTGATGTTTTTCCAGTTGCATTCATCCACTCCTGGCCTTGGTCTGGGTCAACTGCATTGAATGTGCCTGCCGATCCTTTAATTACGAAGTTTCCCTTTCGAAATTCTACAGACACATCTTCTGGAATATTAGCCATTTCTGCAAGGTATACAGTTCCCCATCGTGAATAGTTGGTATGATTGTACAGAAAGAAAAACGGCATAATCCTCTTGAATGAGTACATATGAAGGTCCCAATTGCCCTCCCGCTGTGCACGTGTAAACATTAACAAAACGAAAACCATTTGCATGTATTGCCACCAGTATTTGTAGTTCACATTTTTCTGTCCAAGATCGTCTGCAAATCGTTCCATTATGCTTTGGAAGTTCTCTGTTCTCATATATTCAACAATATCCTCTATGTCACCATGTGCGATTTCATGGAACTTCTGGTCATGCTGTTGCAGATATTCTGATAGGTGGGTTTTCATCAACAAACGCCACAAGGCCTGCAATGACAACTTGTGTGTACGCATACCTTTGGCATAGTCTTTGCCAGTCAGTACCTTTTCTGCTGTGAGAGGACCTAATAAGCCGCTCTCTATCCATGCGTCTGTCAATCCAGAACTCTCAATATACTTTCCAATTGCTGATAAGAACGCCATAGCTATGTGAAGTCCACCAAGACGAACTATCAATGTATTGAATTCTGGAGTTTCCCACTTAAGTTCCATCAACTTACAATATAATGCCTGGTCTACAGTTATAACGGTATATGTCTGACCTAGTTGTTTCGAGACGTACATACATCGCCTCACAACTGTATTTAATGTGTTGTATTCATGTGCTGGAGCTTGTATAATGGGCATATATCCAGCAATTGTTATATTGTTTGTATCGATTGAGCGTCTTCTATTAAACGCAGTCCATGTAGTTCGTTCATGTGCATCTTGCTGGTAGTGCCTAATTAGGAAGGTTTCATCGGTCGAACGTGCTTTCATCGATGCATTGACCTCCGAAGGCTCAAAACGTGTCAATACTTCATTCGCTAATACTGGCTCCTTACGTGGTGTACTCATCTCCACGGATTGTAAAAGGTTCATCACATCTGGTATTTCTAGAGTTTTTGTCGTAGATGGTCTGAGGTCATCAAGTATAGAGGTTGAAGATCCGGTTGTTTGCCAGGCAGCCATTTGAGTGGCATGGAATGTGTTTTTTCCATCCAGTGTACCATCATTAATATCAATATTGTCAGCAGTAAAATGAACAAATTCCCCAGCATCAATGTTACCTGGTACAACTGCACCACTTTCATTGTCCATAGATTCCAACGTTTTCTGAGCTAAAGCTGTGTCAATTTTAAGTATTTGATCGTAACTAATTGTGTGTCCAGCTTTATGAAAAAGTTGTACAAGCTTTTTGGAACGGGTTGCCTGGTGTAATGTACAGCCTAGTCCGATGTGCTTGGGTGTTAATTTGCTACCGTTACTCAATCCGTATACCATATCCTGGCCCATACTGAGAATTTTCATTTCACGGGTTGCGTTGTTGTAATCTTCATTCTCAAGTCGTTCTTCTCCACCAAAAAGCAATTGCAGAAACATGTATACACTATCTGGTATACACTTGGTAGCATGTTCTTGTGATACAGACAATTCGTTATGTCCTTCCTGGTGTAGCAAGTCGCCCCTTAACTTCAACGCGACATGTACAATTGACAAAAATATATCGTCATGCGGACAATATGAAGGCATTGTCAAATTATCATCATCTTCACAAAGTCGCTTTTCCAACATGTCTGATACAGCCGTTTTTTCATACTTAATAGGAACAAGTAATGTCTGCATGTCCACTGCAATAGTTTGATGCGTCTGCACAAACTGATAAATATTGCCAACTTCGTCTTGCAATTTATCTTTGAAAGTGGCCATTCGAGTATGGAACTGTTGTGGGATACTGCTTCCAGCTTCAGATGCCAGTACACAGTACCTGTCCCACACTTCTGTTAGAGCAATGACTTGGCCTTTTTCTGCGGAATATTGCAACTCATCACACAACCACAACATACCATAATCTGCACCTCTTAGCGTGCCTTTGTGGATTTTTGCGGTTTTTCTTTCAAATACTACACGGCAACTGTTATGGTACTTACCCTCTGCGGCCATGAGATCCGTGACGCCAGCAAGTCGTATTCGCATAGTGTGATCATATTGCGAAGCACTAATGATGTCACTACTTACATTTGTCTGTGTGACGGAGCTCAATCTTTCTTTTGTACGAAAACGTTGACAAAATATGCACAAATACCAATCAACTGGTTGTGACCGACTTCTTAAATTTATTTTATCCGTTACTTCACGCCCTGAGGTTGATGGTGTTGGTTCATTGTCTTGCTTATTGCGTATTCTCTCAAGGCGTTCAAGTTTGTTCCTGTCTGTGAACGTCGAATAACATTTCCTATGCCATTTTATAACATCCACCAATTCAGTGACTATGTGTTTAGAAAACACTTCTTCGATGCGATCTATTGAATCCCAGTTTGCAACATCTCTAAGTTTCTTTCTCTTCTCTGTTGTCAATTGGATTCTTTCTAGTCCGGCAACAGTCGGTTTGTGCGCGTCTTCGATGCCATTTTCCTGGCAAATAATGCACAGCTCATACGTCACTGGTGACGGCCTCTTCAGAGA
>JBEVXV010000517.1:0-4241 GCA_040505915.1 Sedimenticola sp.
CGCGGTGAGTATATGTCAAATGGTGGGTGTCCTTATCCAGTGTTATCCATTGCAATTGTTTTTTATTGTTTTCAATGTGAAGCGTTATGTGCTTAATACTCGTAGTGATAACGAAGCTGTGCAATCAGAATTTGTTCGTCAAAAAATTTGTAGACAAGTCTATGCTCATCATTAATTCGTCTAGACCAAAAACCTGAAAGGCCATGTTTCAAAGGTTCTGGTTTTCCGATGCCTTCAAATGGTTCACGCTGAATCTCTTTAATCAATGTATTAATACGTTTGATAATAGCTTTGTCCGTTTTCTGCCAGTACAAATATTCTTCCCAAGCTTTGCTGGAAAAGGTGAGTTTCATTCAACCAGCTCGCGCTCAATACCTTTCCCGGTTTCTAGCTCGGCTATTGATTCAAGTAAATGGCGAGCATTGGCAGGTGTGCGAAGCAGGTACGCTGTTTCCTCCATTGCCTGGAAGTCATCCAACGAAATCATTACTACAGGTGTTTCCCTCTTTCGGGTGATAATCACTGGAGCATGGTCATTACACACTTTTTCCATAGTTTTCGCCAGGTTAGCACGTGCGGCGGTGTAGCTTATGGCATCCATAACAACCTCTCATATCTATACATGTACGTTATCATGTACGTCAGTATAGAGGCGCATAACAAGGCAGTCAACGCCGTTCGTTCTCGCTCACTCGGACAGCCTACGCTCCGGCTGCCGGTTACTGCAATGTTATGTGTCTCGGGCGCATCCCTGTTTGCTATTGACTCAGCCCCTCTCGTGAATCTGGATATTGTAGGTGCTATGAAGAGCGCAATCTGTTGCGAAATGCATTATTCTAAGGCCTTTAATCCTAGAATTAGGTAGAGGAGAATGTGAGTGGCTAAGCCCAATTATGCTTTTGAAAAGCGTCAGAAAGAGATCGCTAAAAAGAAAAAGAAGGAAGAGAAGCGACTGCAAAAATTAGGAGCGGGCGATGCTCCGTCGCAGGATGATCGGCCCACACCAGGAAGTACTGATAAAGCGATAACAACCGACGATACATAGCAAAATATTCGAAGCAAACGAATATCAAATACACAGAGAAAAGTGGAATGAGTACAGGTACAGTAAAGTGGTTCAATGCAGGCAAAGGCTTCGGATTCATTACCCCAGATGATGGTGGCAATGAATCTGTAAAAAGGAAAGTCATTAGCTATGAGGTGGTGGATCAAGCGTAGTACTCTGAGCAAGGGAGGGCCTTGTACATAGGGAAGGGCTTGACGGGAACATGTAGCCTACAAAGGAACTTATGCCGAACATGCTGATTCGGGGAATAAAACATAAGCAAACCAAATTGTGAGGATCTGTGCGGGGGGGGGGGGGGGCAACCGGCACTCCTACCGCGACACCTCTTGAATGAATATGCATATTGAACTAATATCGTATGCATAACCTAATGAGGTGCATATGAGAACTACTCTTGATTTGCCTGAGAACCTACTAAAAGAAGCAATGCAGGCAACCCATACCGCTACTAAAACAGGTGTTATTGTCCTTGCACTAAAAGAATTGGTAAGAAAATCAAAGATTTCCGGTTTAAAGGAGTTCAAAGGAAAAATTGACTTAGATATGGATCTGGATGAAATTCGAAATCGACATTGATGTCTGTTCTTGTTGACACATCGATATGGATTGATTATTTCAGAGGTAGTACAGGCGTATCAAAACTTGACGCTTTAATTGATGAAAATATCGTTGTAATTAACGACATAATTCTTGCTGAACTAATACCCTTTCTGAAAATAAAAAAGCAAACAAAAGTCATTGAGTTGCTTCAGGAAATAAATCAGGTTCCCCTGCAAATCAACTGGAAAGAAATCATAGAGTACCAAGTCAGGTGTTTGAAAAATGGCGCTAACGGCGTAGGAATTACTGACTTGATAATCGCACAAAATGCAATATCGAATAACTGTAAGATCTACTCATTTGATAAACACTTCCTTTTACTAAGTAAGGTGATAAATGTCGATCTATTTTAGTGAAAAGGCTAACAAGGCAATTACATGCGGACGCCAAAAGGCATCGTCCGTACCCCACTGTGTTTACATGGTATGCCTGGACTTCTTGGCGGCTTTGCAGCTATTTTTATCGCCAGCGGAATAGATGTCGGCAGTCAGCTGACAGGTATTGGCATTACCATTGTTGCTGCTGCCACAGGCTTTGTTGTTGGGAAAATTGTTGCTGTTTTAGGAAGAAGAACGGAGCCGTATAATGATGTTGAGGAATTCGAGCTGTAATTGCAGCTTTCGGTATTAATATGCTAATACCATGTTAGCTCTAAATAAACCAAAGCCAAGACACCCACCAATTATATCTATTTGAATCGACTCCGACCCCGAGCGCCTACTGAATAGTTACGTTTGAATTACGTTTGAATTACGTTTTATCCGGCAGCTTATTATGGATGCTCTCGCATACCGCAAATGTTGATTCATTTTAAATGGCGCTCGGCATCCCTTCCTGGCAGAACTTGTTGGAAACCCTTCAGGTTGCGGCCTACAGTCTCTTAGCTGGGCAGTTTTTTCGCCCAGGCGCAGGCTACATCCAGCATACGGTTGGCGTAGCCCCACTCATTATCAAACCAGGTCAACACTTTGATCAGTCGCTTGCCTGCAACGCGTGTCTGACCGGCATCGACAATGCCGGAGCGTGCATCGTGATTGAAATCACACGAAGCGAGCAACTCTTCGGTATAGCCGAGTACGCCGTTATAGCGGTTCTCTGCGGCCTCTCTCAACGCATGGTTGACATGCTCTGGAGTAACATCTCTGGATACCACCAAGGACATATCGATAGCGGAAACATTCACGGTCGGTACGCGCATCGCCTGGGCCTCAAAGCGACCGGCCAGCTCTGGTAACAGGCGGTCGATACCTCGGGCCAACCCGGTATCAATGGGGATGATCGACTGAAAGGCCGAGCGGGTTTTGCGCAGATCTGTATGGTGGTAGGCATCAATTACCGGTTGGTCGTTCATGGCTGAGTGAATGGTGGTGATCACTCCGCTTTCAACACCAAAAGCATCGTCCAGTGCCTTGATTACCGGCACACTGCAGTTGGTGGTGCAGGAGGCGTTGGAGACAATGGTCTCACGGCCGCTTAGCTCTGTTTCGTTAAAGCCGTAGACGATAGTGGCATCGACATCCGCCTGTGCTGGCTGGGAGAAGAGAACGCGCTTGCCGCCAGAATCTATATGTTTCTGTGCTCTGGCCCGGTCGCTGAAGGTGCCGGTACACTCCAGTACCAGATCGATATCGAGGTCTGCCCAAGGGAGATCTTCGATATGCTTCAGATGCAGTACCCGGATACGGTCCTTATTATTGATGGTCAACCAGTCATCATTAACTTCAACCTCACCGGGGAAGCGTCCGTGGGTTGAGTCATATCGGGTGAGGTGGGCAATGGTTTTGCAGTCTGCCAATTCATTGATGGCGACCACCTGCAGATGGTGGTACGCCTCGGTTTCATAGAGTGCACGCAGTACACTGCGACCGATACGGCCATATCCATTAATCGCGATTCGAATAGTCATCAAAGAGTTCGCAGGTTGCTCTGCCGGTGACATTAAGGGGCCGCCATTCTCAACGTCCCGGATCGGTGCTGTCAATAAATAAAATGGCTATATACAACAATCCTGTCATTCGGGGTAGGTGCGCTCTTGTTCACGATGAACTCACCTCGGAGCTAATAACGAACAAGTTTGCTCCTACAGACGCTGTTTTCCGTACCTTCTCAGTAACCCAGTGCAGATGGATAACTTTCAGGTGGGTGCAGTGACACTTTTTTAGGGCGTACAGCAGCAGGGATGCTGCTGTACGCGTACAAGGATCTATTCACCGCGTGTCCTGGAAAGGTGTTACTGGCCCCCTATGGCACGGATTTTTTGAGAAATTACTGTTTTCCTCTATATTCAGACCTCCCTAAACCCACTGTCCAAAAGCACTATAACCTATTGAATTTAAAGAACTAACATGAACTATTGGACACTTGATCCGCAACCGCGAACAGCTAACCCATTAATTTTGCAGTAAAATATTTTTTGCTGCACAGTGCCGTAGCCCCTGGTCTGTCCAAAAAAACAGGTGATTTTCGGGCTGTTTTGGGAGGTCTGATATTGGATTGATTTCAGGATTATTGTGCATAGCCATATTCGTCAATAGACTGCTCGACGATAGGGTTCGTATGGGGCAGACTGGCTGTT
>JBEVXV010000518.1:0-4101 GCA_040505915.1 Sedimenticola sp.
GACCATCCTGGGATTATACGCAATCACCCTCTGTTAGCATATCCAACACAACTTCAAATTCAGCAAAAAGTCTGGTTCTTCCTGATTCATATTCTATAGTACCTGCGGTTTACATGAAACCCACAACAACAGAAGTACCCACGATAGAACACACAACAACGTCCGGTTTTGCTGATCACGTAGAGAAAGCCAACGCCGAAGAGAAACGGTGGATACAACATGCATCTGAACTACTGCAACAGGACTTAGTGCGAGAACAATCATTGTCATGGGCTGCATATCATGCATCACGTCAGCCTCAAACAAATGATTTGCCAGCCATCACAGCATTATTGCCGCTCTTTGTGGAGAAAGCAGACTCAGCTGCAATGGTGAAGCATGGGATGAGCATCATACAGAATATCACTCAATTTCTGAATCCTGGTCAAATACCAATTCTGGCATGCGACTGTCCGATATTTGCCATGTGCAAGTACACACAGTGGAAATTTCCAACAACGCATGGAGAGAATTTGATGGTCATCATGTTCGGAGGCCTACATCTGGAAAAAGCTCTTTGGACTGTTCTTGGTGATGTGTTAGATGCATCTGGCTGGATAGATGCATTAGCAGAGTCTGGTATAGCAACAGCAGGTACAGCACAGTCATTCTTACAAGTATCGCACATAACCCGAACTCGCCATGCGCATCAAGTGTCTGCTCTCGCTCTGGAAAATCTTCAACAAGAGGCATTCAATGCAGCGACTGATACTGATACCGATGATGAGAAAGCCTTTGACAGTTGGAAGATGTCCATGACAGAAAAGAGCCCAACCTTTCAATATTGGGACATGGTGTTGAGATTAGAAAAGACGGTACTAATCTTAGTTAGAGCCCATCGCGAAAAAAACTTTCAACTCTATCGAGAGGTGCTGGATTTACTGATGGGCATGTTCTTCGCCCTGGATCACTACAATTACAGCAGGTGGGTTAGTGTGCACATCCGGGACATGAATTCACTACCAGTCAGTGTTCAAGAGGATCTCGAAAAGCACTGGGTTGTTGTCAAAGGCAGCCGCAGATTCTCCGCTATTCCAATAGATCAGGCTCACGAGCAGGAGAATGCAAAAGTAAAAGGAAAGGGTGGGGCTATCGGACTGACTGAACAACCTGAGGCCTTGAAGCGATGGATGATCGCTGGTCCTGAACAAGCTCGAGTGGTCACATCTTTTGAAAACGAATACTTGGCTTCAGACGATGCCGATCGTGACTACCACCATCACGAGGAAGGATTGTCAGCACAGAAGTTATTCCAGCAACAAACAAACAACCTCATTCAGACGATCAATGGGTATGGAAATCCATTCTCTGATGACTGCCCAGAACTGTTGATTCTTCATACACGACAATGCGCCGACCAGGAAGTAGCTGACGCCATGAAAGGATTGGAAGCTCTTGGAAATTATCAGTACAGCAAATTTAAGAAGGAGGTCTTCACAGAACAAAGCAAGTCTATTCACGAGTCAATCAAAAAGAACAAACTGCATTTGTTCAAAACACCAAAACCAAAGAAAACCTCCAAAATGAAACAGCTCACAGCCATTCGAAGTGATGCAAGCCTTTTTGGTCGACTGTACATCGCAAATCAACATCGGGATGGCGATCTAGACACATTTTTCTCGCATGAGAATCAATTGTACCCCCCCAGTATTTCTGACCATGGAAAACTTCGGACGGGCACAAAGTCAGATTTGGTCCGGTGCATTGAACAAGGTGAAAAAGATGAACTTCCAAGAATATTCGACTGCAAAATATTTGACGGTGCCGTCCTGGCCCATACTTTGTCAGCTGCAACTGCTACTACCTTTGGTGACTACGCACAATCTATTTTCTTGCCGTTTCTTTTGCGTGAGCTACAGTATGTTAGAGACAGGATAGATGTCGTCTGGGACCAATACCTACCAAGCAGCATTAAGGCATCCACCAGAGAACGAAGAGGCAACGGCGTGCGTCTCAAGGTAAATCCACAAACAAAGATACCTTCCAAGTGGAATGATTTTCTGCTGGATTCATCGAACAAGGATGAACTCTTCTCATTTCTAACACAGAAAGTCGCTGACGCAGACTGGCCTGCTGGAAAATGCATCTATATAACGAATGGCACCACAGTTATTTCCAGAGGCACAAATCACGTGATGTCAGACTGCACACACGAGGAAGCAGACAGCAGGATTGTTGTTCACATTGTACATGCTCTTCAGCACGGGGCCAAGACAGTACAAGTGCGTACGGTTGACACAGATGTGCTTGTGATCCTTGTCGGACATTTCTTCGATCTCCTGCAACTGCAACCTGACCTCGAGCTCTGTGTAGCATTTGGCGTTGGCAAAGACTTTTGTTTTCACAACATCAACACCATATCTCAAAGCCTTGGAGAAAGGATCGCCCGTGCACTTCCTGTATTCCACGCATTTTCTGGGAGTGATACTACCTCGTATTTCTTTGGGAAGGGCAAAAAAAGTGCATGGCAATCATGAAAAAGCTACCCTTTGGTTTCTGAAGCCTTCCTCTTCATCTGGAATCATCCCTTCGAAACGTTGGACACTGGATCGCCTCAATTTAAACACCTTGAACGCTTCACAATCGTCATGTATGATAAGACAAGCAATGACGCCGACATAAACGATGCGAGGCGGGAGCTGTTCTCTAAGAAAAGCAGAACTCTTGAGAATCTTCCACCAACTAAGGTACTTCTAAATCTTAGGGTATTATACATACCGTAATTACACTAAATATTCGGACAGAAGGTACCTGAGCATTCAGTGTAGACCCAGATCAGCCTGCTCCTGAAGGAGCAGTCTGATCAGGGTCTGCACTGTTTGCTATTCTACTAGCCTGTTTTGGATAATTCACCGGCTAGAAGAATGAACTAGTTCAAATGTTAAGACACATACAGTGATTGGTTATGGTGTCCGAATATTTAGGGTAATTACGTTTTTTTTTAATTAACTATTTCAACACTGCATACCTGTATACCGGTCTGCCATATACAATACACACACTGCTTCACTCAAACGTGAACACGTAATTGCTAAATGTGCATGTTCTCTGACGCAAGCTTATTTTGGAGCTATTCACCACCTGTATATTCATTGGAATCCAAAAGAATTAGATGATTCAAATCCTACCATAAGTTAGTTAGTGTTGAAAGATTTAAATGACAAGTTTGAATGTTGCTGTATATCCAATCAGTGTATCTCATAGCAATGCACACAATTACTATACTTGCATGATGCACTGGTACAACATGTCAAGAGAGTTATCCTTCAGGCTGGAATTTGGTCAGAAAGTCGGCAGGCCCACGTCACCATACCATCACCTGAAGAGTTTGGATGGAGTCTACATGCTGGCCAATGGGAACCACTTTTGATGACAATACCAGAAGCTGCAAAAGCTTGCACTGAACTTATAAAATGTGGCTGTAAATCCGAGCGCGGTTGTCGCATCTGCAAATGTATCAAATCTGGGCTGAACTGTACTGACCTGTGTAGCTGCAATTGCGAAAAGAACTGACTGGCTAGTGTTCATTAGTGTACTTCATATACATGATAATGGTTCAGTTTCATTAAAAATGTCTACAACAAAGTATGTCTTATAAATGCATGTACATGTTACTTGTATAACAAATGTGTCTCACGAAACGTAAATTTTCATATTGAGCGACCCATATTTTTTCTACATGTGACCATTATCTTAGTTCCTGATGATCTAATGCAAAATATGATGGTTCCAAGCGACTCCCTGGCCATCATTACCTACAAATAGATAGTTGACACATGTTTGTAAGGCCAATATTAGCGAAGTTATCATTATTTATTTAATTTTTTCATTTTTCGGCCGCCATCTTGGATTTTGCCCAATAATCACATGATAATATGTTCCGATTTTTTGGAGCATGGGATTTTTTTATTAAGTATGTCCATAAGTAACCACAAAAAAAAATTGGCACTTTTGTCCAGCGTGTCACTATATTATCACACTATGGAGCTAATTCCCCTCACTATATGCAATAATATAAATAATGAATAAAGTCATGTTGATAAAAAAAAACATACAAAAAAA
>JBEVXV010000519.1:0-5045 GCA_040505915.1 Sedimenticola sp.
TACAATTGGGTATTTATTGACTACAACTTATCAATACCAATCGAATGCATTTTATTCCATTGAATTTGGCCACTATAACCGTGTGTGCACTATTAAGAGGGGGGGGGGGGTAATTTTGGCATAATAGTTTCATATAACTCTATAACATTTGGGTGAAATTTCTATATAATGTGATATAAAATAATCATATTTCTGTACATGTTAACATACACGCACGAATTGACTGATGCAAATGACAGTTTCAGCTAGTGTTGATAATCGAGGCCAATTGAAGGTGTGCGTGCAACAATGGGTCTATTTTGGTGCGAACATGGAGTTAGTTCTTTTAATGAATAAATAATGTATACATTGTTCGAGTTGTCTCCCCTACATTGCCAGCCAGAATAGCAAAATCCAAATTGCGGTCTGTAAATCCAAAATGAACACACTATATGAAGTATTGTTGGTGAGAAATAAAAGTATTTAGTGTCTGAAAACGTGAAATTTGGACTTTACATGAACACGAAATATGCGGACTTTGTCCCGTTTTTGCATAAACACTTTCTTGGAAAACCATACTTTCTTCAATAAACATGCTATATTTAACCAAATATGAACAAAACTCTTTAGACCTAGCATCTTATCATATATCTGGTTCATTCATTGTAATAAGTTTAGCAAATCAATGCTATTAAGCTAGTTTTTTCACTTAAATCATGATTTACTTGAAATGAAAACAAGAACGCCGCCAACGGCATAATATCCCATCGCTGTGATGTCGGTTTCATCAAACGACCATGGCATTGGGCGTAGGAAACTTGCATGTAGGCATGACATGTCGGCATGTCCAGATGTACATGCGTGCAAAATAGTATTGAAATCCGTAAATGGAAACTGAAAATTTAGAGAAACTAGAAAAGTGTGTCTGTACGACTCAGCGATGCCCCCATTGGCAGCCAATTCGCAAAAAAACGTTGAAGTACGCTCTCATGTGGGCACATACGGTGCACAAGGGAACCCCTTCGGGGCTCAGTGGGCACCTGCGGTGCCCAGGTAAGCCCCTACGGATTTTTCAAACAAGGTGAACATGAAGTGTGACAGACACACGCACGCACGGACGGACAGGTGCAAAACATAAAGCCTCCTGACTTATCGTGATGGGGGCATAAAAAAGATCCTTACAAACAGCTAAACGCAGGAGGTGTACATAAACGCTAAGTTTCATCAAACGACCTTGACCTTGGACATGAGGGTAGCACGGGTGGGCGGGGAATGAAAATATGGACGCTGATAAACATGCATGCGAAGTTTCAAGCGAATCGCTCATATGGTAAAGAAGTTATATGAAAATGGAAAACGTGAAAAACGGACGGACGGACGGACGACGGACGGACGGACAACTTTAGCATCCCTATATTCCATTTTCGCTACGCGATGGGATACAAAATGTGACCCTACCCCCATCGTTGCACGCACACCTTCAATTACGCTTTAATAGGCGATGCCATGTATCACGTACATCGATAGTTGCGTGATATACGTGTGTATAATACGAAAATATTCGGTCAAATATGAAATTTGACCCCGGGCCCCACCCATTTTGAACCCCGAAGACACCATTTTAAAACGAAACGTGTCTCGTATACGCTGGTGCAATTGTTCAGTGTTAGGATTTCGTATTAATTGACTGCAACTGATCAATACCCATCACAACGAAGGCACCATTTTATTCCATCACATTCCACTGAGTTTGGACATGGTAACCATTTCAGCACTATTAACAGGGGAGATAATGGTAACTATATAATGATATCACATTTGAATGTAATTTCTATATATTTGTATGTCAAATAATCATACAAATGTATATTTTAAAGAAATATTTTCACGGTATATAGCAAATTCCATGAAATTGCAATAATTTAAATGATGATTGTATACTAGTTCTCTAAATATTGTTGGCTGATTTACCGCCAGAAATGGTCAAAAACTGTAGTTTGATATGGTAATTCCCGAGCAGCCTATACGTAGGCTCTCGGGATTCCCACACTTCTGCTGATTTTTTTTTTATATACATTTTAGCTATTCAGTGTATCTTTTTTTTTGTCACGGATTGACCCGCTAGAAGAGGAGCCAACTTAACGTGAATGAAACACCTAGGTATCGATTGTTCCATGTGCGACTTAGGGTCTGATGTATTTAGGGGTCGCGGGTTCGATCCCCACCAACGGCAAATATGTATTCTTCTTTTTTTCTTGCTTAATTTCCTTGCTAGTGGTATCACATGGTCGTGTACATGGTCGTGTATATATTTACTGAGTAAAATAAGTCATTGTGGTTCTAATTTAATACATGTATGCACCTTTAACAATCACGCACATATTGAAGACTATTTTAATTATTATAAACAATATATTTTCCAGGACGTTGTTGTGACCGTATTATGCTAACTCTGAAATTTGATCCCAATTTGACCCACCGGGCCCCACCCGTTTTGGCCTCCGGGCCACTATTTTAACAAATCTGAAAGAGCATTAATTAGTGGTCGATTATTTCTGCGAAATCTGTCTGGCGGTTCCGGAGACGACGATGTTTCTAAGAATTTGTGTTATTTGCAGTCGGCGGCCATCTTGGATTTAGTGACAACCTCCAATTTAACAAATCTGAAAATCCTTCCCCCAATTACCATTACTGTGAAGTTTGGCCAGCATGGGCCAAGCGGTTCGCGAGAAGAAGACGTTGGAAATTTGTAATAAAAGGATGAACGTTTGACCTTTCAGCGGCCATCTTGGATGACGTAATCATTAAATTCCCACAAAAAAGGCACCAGACCGATCACCTCACGGATACCATCGATTTGATATATGATAGGACCATATTCGGTTAAATATTAAATAATGTTATCTTTATTTGACCCGCCGAAATCGATCTGGTGATTCGTGAGAAGCTTTTTTAAGAATGTGACATACTTTTCCACAGACGACTAACGACAGATGATAGACAGACGACGGACGAAAAGCGGTAACAAAGCTCACTTGAGCCTTTGGCTCAGGTGAGCTACCAAGCTACATGCTATTAGTAGGCCAGATATAATTTACAATCAGCTCTACGGAAAGACATTTTCAAATCAAATATGACATTTGTCTTGGTAGTTTTACTCTGGCCTACTTATAGCGTGAGCTGATCGCCCATGCCGGGGTTTCTTTTGGGGGAGAGCTTGGGAGGGGAATTTCACCCCTCCTCACAGACGCCTTTTGCCCTTTGGCGTGTGAGGAGAGGCGACTTTCCCACTCCTCGTCGAGCCGCGATTTTCTATCGCGCATCCGCGAGCTCTCCCAGACGTATGGGGCCGTCACACGCCCCTCGCCGTCACTCGTCTCGGGGGACGTCATGGTCTTCTTCATTATAAGGCCGACGTCCGTTTTTTTATGTGGTGGCCAGTCTATTGTTTCTAGCGCCTTTTTCCTTCTGTGTAGCTTCTGTAATTGAAGACATCAGCAACTGATCAATACCCGTGTCAGTAATGTACCATTTTATTGCATCTCATTCAACTGAATTTGGTCATTATAACTGTTTGTGCATTCTTAACATGGGAGATAATTTTGACAGACGAGTTTTATATTATAACTCTAATTATAGCACATGTGAAAGTAATTTCTATATAATGTTATGTCAAATAATCATAGTATCCCCCGACATACAATTATGTCGAATCTGTGAAACAATATAACCGTAACTCCGTTGTGACTCGTCCAATGCAGTCTGTTATCGAAATTGATCAATAAATGTGGCATCTATATTGTTGACAAGGTAAGACGGCGTGCGAGGTCTCTGAGCCACCGCGGCCGTTAAACGTAAGCAAACTGAACTGAACTGTTGACCAGGTGAACGGTGCCAATTTTTTTTAAAATAATGATATGTTCTGTTCTGATAACGAGATAAAGGGTGGGAGTTTTTTATTTTCATTATTTTGTTTACTAATTCAAGGGGCACTAATTCTGGTGTGATCTGTTTTTACGGGATACGGACATTTGCCCACCAGGCCAGTCCAGATTGGACTTTTATAAATCTATATTTGCGATCATCTTGCCACATATTGCGTCCAATGTAAGTAACACTAACGGCGAACTAAAATGCTCTATACCGAACTTGACTGGACGAAACGTAGATCTTACCAAATTGATTCGCCTATTGGCCTTTGCTGCCGCGCGGTGTTTGTCTTTTTTTCCGCTGCTGGCGCGCCGCTCCTCATCCCTCATGTTTTTCCACACTCTGTATACTGCCTCTATTAAATGAATAATAAGAAAATGATCAAGCTTCCCGCTGAATTACATGTACATGTAATAGTTCTATCATGGTTCATCCTTCAGTACGAGCCGATAATCTGCGAGCTTTAGAGAGCGGATTATCGCTCGTACTGAAGAACACACATGATATAACTATTTTATCCCATTCTCGTGTATTTGCCCACTTCTCTCAATAACTCGGAGACAAAAGTCACGAATAACGAATAACGGTGAACTGGGATAATTGTATGCATGCAACCCTGGTTCAACTGTATCTTGAACTAGAACGACAGTCGTCCACGACTGCATTGTATCCCCCTTCCCCATGTCAGAAAAAAAATCAACAAAGGGGAATAACTCCAAAATTAGTGACCCGAGAGTTGTGGTTCTTGTGCGTGACACGTCGTTGACTCGTTATTTAAGCATGAATAATGTTTCGCTAAAATATTCCATTCGGAATAACTCCAAAATTAGCAACTCGAGAGTAGTGGTTCTTGTGCGCGACACATCGTTTACTCTTTATCTATGCATGGATGAAGTTTCGTTAAAATATTCCATACGGTTTCAGACTTATAGCCTGTACATGAAAAAATCAACAAAGGGGAATAACTAAAAAAAATAGTGACCCAAGAGTTGTGGTTCTTGTGCATGACACGTCGTTGACTCGTTCGTTATCTACACATGGATGAAGTTTCGTTAAATATTCCATACGGCGACTTATAGCCCAGACACGAAAGTGTAAAAAAAATAAAAAAATGGGAATAACTACAAAATTAGCGA
>JBEVXV010000520.1:0-5463 GCA_040505915.1 Sedimenticola sp.
ACATGCCGACGGAGATCGGTCACCCGAAAGTCTCTCTCCTTGTCGTGGCACCACGCGCAGACGACATGTAGACGGTTGTGGGCTGGTCCCATCAGATGACGCTTCAACTTTCCCTGCGTCGCGAATACCTCCTGGCATAGTCCACAGGTGACTGTCATACTGCAACAAACAGTTACTTTCAGACACCGGCTTCGCATCACACTGCTTTTAACGTTAAATTTGACAAATTTTCTATTTAGGCTAATCGCATTGATAAATTCATTAAATTGCGATAAAGTTCTGTTGCAATTTGTTTCTGGTGAGTTACTGTTACTTATGCACTTTATATTGCAATTTGTTGTGGGTTACATATTTCCAGTTATTCATGAGGACACCAGTCCCACCTATTATTTGTCCATATTCAACATTGTTCGGATAGACGAGCTGCACCATATATACCGTAGTTTTTAATTATTGTGACTGATGATTAGCTCATATTGACGAATATTCCAGGCTATCATTTACCTAATATACTGTTCTAATAATAATGTTCACCGCCTAGCCTCACCATGAGGTTATTTTCTTCCTGCCCCGGCATGCGTGTTATTGACACGAGTTTACAGAACTGGCAATAAATTAGTGGTTTGTCAAGACTAGTATTCTATCCCTTAGAATTGACATGCAATTACCCTGTAATTACAACTTCACATCTTGCGTAAAACCCTGGTTGATCAGGCCAGTTTTACCTCCCAATTCCTCCATTCCATATTACAAATTTGTACTGTGCCGGCAACTTGAACTTAATTTGCCAGGACTGTTACAGGTATTTTTCACTATTATTATATTAAAGTCATATTAGTTCATGAGATTCCTTTGCATCCGGCAATATGTCAGTCATTTGTTCACAGCAATTGCATATTTTTCTAGTTACCTACTAATATTCAATTCACTGGTATGGGAAATATGTCTATGTTTCAGGATTTAATAATTGGCTTGCTTTCTACACAATGTTTGGTATACAGTCTTCATAATTAATGTTCCAGAGTACCATAAACATCTTTTATAGTTATTATTCTGGTACCCACTCGCAACATTGAATGTTAACAAACAACTTTTAACACAACAAGTAACAAGTCATAATTTCAGCTTCAGGTTCTCGGGAGTGCGATGTTCAAGCGATGATCTAAGACAGCTCAATCCGAAGAAACCACCGCGGAAGATCCCGCCCTTGATACGGACGAAGACGGTCAATGTGATGAGCCTTTGCTGGTTGCGTAGGCTTGCGCTTCACCAGATACATCATGTCGTCGATTCTGCGCACCACCAGGTATGGTCCTTTCCATTTGCTGGTGAGCTTTGATGAAACTCCCACTTTAAGACTTGGGTCATATAGCCAGACTGCTTGGCCAACATTGAGAGTCCGCTGTTTAGCTTTCACGTCATAATGTCTTTTCCTATAAGTTGCTTGTTTTTTCAGTGCCTGGCGTGCCAAATCATGCGCCCTGGTCAGTGAGTTCTGCAAATTCAGCACATAGTCGTCTACACTGCTCTCGGTAGTGGGTTCGCTTACTGGCATACCAATGACGGCGGTCATTGGAAGGTTAACTTCTCTTCCTAAAACCATTTTGTTTGGTGAAAATCCAGTTGCTGCATGTTTAGAGGCTCTATAAGCTAGCATTACTTGCTGAAGAAAACTGTCCCAGTTTCGCTGATCATTTTCACAGTACATGGTTAACATGCTAGTTAGCGTCCGATTAAAGCGTTCAACTACTCCGTTGGCTTGAGGCCGCATAACTGACGTTGATACTTTGTGTATTTGCAGGCATTCACACATCGACTGGAACAGCCGAGCCTCGAAACATTTCCCAAGATCAGAGAGAAGAATTAATGGCGTCCCCATTCGGGTGATGAATTGGTCGATAAATGCTGTGGCGACGGTATCCGCTTGCGAGTCTGGCATTGCAACAGCTTCGGTCCATTTCGTAAATAGATCGCAGATGACTAGTACAAACCGATTGCCTCGGTTTGTCACGGGCAGTGGACCTAAAATGTCAATAGCGACCTTCTCCATCGGCTCTCCCACTGGACATTCTCCCAAAGGCGCCTTGGTAAGTTTCGCTGGTTTACGTGCGGCACACTGATCACATTGTTTACAGTATCGATCAACTGAATCGGACATGGCTGGCCAATAGAAATGTTGTCTTATCCGGTCTAACATTTTGTCCGTAGCGAGGTGGGCCGCTGTCGGAATGTCATGATAATGGTGGAGAATGTCAGCTTGTTTACATTCGGGAACTACCAGCTGAAGATGGCTGTCACGGTCACCGTCCATGATCCATTTACGGTATAACATTCCCCCGTGCATTTCCAGACGGTCCCAGTGCCTCAGTAATGTTTTTGTTTTGGAGCTACAGCCAGATATTTGATTCCACGTAGGTTGTTGTCGCTTTTCTAATGCACTGATGATGGGGCCGATGTGCTGGTCCTGAACTTGTGCACTAACTATGTCATTGGGATGCCAACCGTCCAATAGAAGTTCATTTGGTTTGAGTTCGTTTTCCTCCCGACATTGCTGTTTACCCCTGGTCACGGCTCGAACTTTGGACTCTGGAATCTCCACGGCAACCTCGTCGCTAGGCATATTAATAGTCAGTGTTCTGGTAACAGGCTCTTCACTGGTCTCCTGTGCTTCCTGGCTTTTCTGATCAAGTTTACTGCATACGGCGCATGGTCGACGGCTCAGGGCATCCGCGTTACCATGGAGACGACCTGGTCGGTGGGTCACATGAAGGTTGTATGATTCTAAATATTGCAACCACCGTGCTATCTGACCTTCAGGGCATTTCAGGCTTCTCATCCAGGAAACTGCCGCATTGTCTGTCCGTACATTGACTTCCTGTCCGTATAAGTAGTGGTGGAAATGTTTTACACTGGTGACCAAGCTTAAGAGTTCCTTACGCGTGGTACAATATGACACCTCATGTTTATTCAGTGTTTTACTCATGTATGCGATGACTCTTTCCTTGCCGTCTTGTACTTGGCTTAGAACGGAACCCATGGCCACATTTGAACAATCCGTATCCAGCAAAAATGGATTCCCCACTTGAGGAAACCCGAGTATAGGAACCGATATTAAAACCTGTTTTAACTGATCAAATGCGAGCTGCGCTTCCTCAGTCCATACAAACTTCGCTGACTTCTCGCCCATTCGGTATAGTGGTTTCGCGATATGGCTGAAGTTTTGTACATAACGTTTATAATATGATGCCAGTCCAATGAAAGATTTTAAACCTTTTGCTGATGTCGGTACGGGCCAGTCTCTTACTGCTGTGATTTTGTCACTGTCTGTAGCTATACCCTCTTCCGACACGACATGACCAAGAACTTTCACTGATTTTTGGAAGAAAGTACATTTTCGAGGTTTTAGCTTTAGTCTAGCTTCTTGTAGCCGCTGAAACACGTGTTCCAGTCTCTGGAGGCTTTCTTTGAATGTTGAACTTGGTACAATAATATCGTCCATATAGACACAGCATTCAGTCCACTGCAATCCGCGTAGTACCTCACCCATCAGACGACTGAACTCGGACGGCGCTGTGACCAAACCATACGGGAGGCGCGTGAAGTGAAACAGCCCGAGGCTTGTTGAGAACGCTGTTTTTTCCTTATCTTCGGGTACTAATCCCATTTGTAAATATCCCTGATTCAAGTCCATACAACTGAAGTAACGCGACCCCGCGAGCGACTCCAAACATTCGTCTATACGTGCCAATGGAAAGGAATCCTTCTTCACCACTTCATTAACTGCTCGAAAGTCCACACAAAATCTGGTGCTACCATCTTTCTTAGTTAATAATACAACCGGAGAACTCCAGGGACTGATACTAGGCTCTATGATTCCCCTGGACAGCATTTTCTCGACCTCTTTCCGTTCCGTTTCACGTTTTCCAAGCGGTTGTCGCCTGAATGGTTGCTTTATTGGCGCCGCCCCCTGGGTATCAATGTGGTGCTGCACAACGTTAGTGACCCCTAAGTCATCATCAGATTTCGCAAAAGCGCTGTGATATTTGATTAATAATTGTTGAAATTGTTTCCTTTCATCTTCGTTGAGATGTATTGAGCTACGCTCCAGTAGATCAGACAGGAATTCGGGGACCTCTTGTAGTTCTTCTGTTGAACAGCTCACCTGAGCACACCGTGCACCCAGGCTCTCCTGACAGGCTACCGATATACATTGGCCAATATTGGTATTCGAATAGATTGTGACATCGTGTTCGCCAGAGTTTATGATATTGATCTCAGTTGACCGCCCCGGTAAAGAAAACACGCTGTCCGTAACATGTACTGTGCTAGATTTAGGTTTGTCCACTGCAGCCTGCATATGTACAGTGTTCGCCATGTGGTCACCATTCGGAATATTAACTTTTATCCATGTCGAAGTAAGGGCAGGTACACTCACTGTGTCCGCTACAAATATCCTACATACGTCACAAGTTTCGCCACCAGTCCAACACTGTATTTCTTCTTGTTTAGTTGACAAAACTAGCTTTTCATAGTCAATTTTCCTAATATATTGCATTAGAAAGTCTTGTCCGATTATCGCCTGTGGTTTCATTTTGCAGACTATGATTGTGTGTATATATTCAGTTTCACCCAGTCTAATGTTCATGTTTGCATGTCCATATACCTTTAAAGAACTGCCATTAACATCATTAACAAACTGTTTCATTTCTTTCAGGTGCGGTCGACTGGATGGATTGATGGTATTAAAGAGCTGGATGGAGATGAGTGACGCGGTAGAACCAGTATCAATCAGAAATTTTGTGGATATGCCTTCTATCATACCGCCTGTATAAAATCCATTGTCCCACGAGGAAATTTGTCCCATTCTTAATGCAAAGTTTTCTGATAGAGGCCACTTAGCTAATTCATCAGTTGTCCCATGGCCTACTGAGCCAACCGAGCCCCGTTTCCCGTCTGGTTTTGTCCATTCCCCGTCCCCATAGCAGGTGCGTTCATTTCTTGTGCCGCGTCTCGGTTGCGATTTTGTGGGCAGTCTCTGCAGAAGTGATCTGGAGAGTGGCAAACGAAGCAGGTCTGGGGTCCTTGGGATCGACGTTGATAACCTTGTGGTGGACCTTGCTGAGGTCCAGTCCATCTTGGTGGTTGATTTTGACTGCGGCCGGCAGTCTGGTTTTTCTCTAACATGTCGAGTCGGTGACCAATGTGATCTAATGACCTTTCAATGTTTTTTATTTGGTCGGTAGTTGGCTCTGGGGTTTTAACGTTTCCTCGCACCATCCTAACTGTAGACTTTGTCGCTCCAGTTTGCTTAGTGTCCCCCACTATGTCTTCATATGTTCTAATCACACGTACCGATTGTTCAACCGTGGTGCAAAATTCTGTGTGACATTTATACCGTAGTTCAGCCGAGACAGATTTTAGTAGCTGTTGCATCCCTAGAGTATCCTGTGCTTCACTCTCTAG
>JBEVXV010000521.1:0-2554 GCA_040505915.1 Sedimenticola sp.
AAAATTCTGTGTGACATTTATACCGTAGTTCAGCCGAGACAGATTTTAGTAGCTGTTGCATCCCTAGAGTATCCTGTGCTTCACTCTCTAGGTGACCGTATGCCTTTCTGGTGAGTCGGCAGATATCATCCCCCAATGCTTCTATCGACTCTCCAGGTTGGCGCTTGCGACTTTCCAATTTAGCTGCCCACATTGCCTTATGTCGATCTCCGCTAAATCTTTCAGACAGTTTACTGACTAATACTGAGTATATATGCTTGTCAGTCTCTCGCAAGTTCAAAACAAACCGTTGTGCCTGACCTCTCATACTGGCTAACAATGCTAAAGTCTTGGTCTGAGGACTCCAGTGGCCCAGTCGTGCACATATATCAAAGTGGCTTAGAAATGATTCAAAGTCTTCTTCGCCAGAAAAAGTCTCAATCTTCAAATTGGGTGGTTGTCCATATGTCTTAATTTCATCCCCGACTGCACATCCATCTCGGTGATTCTGCTGACTATCCCTATGACGCGTGTTCTGGTTTATGGCATTTGTGCTATAGTCCGAATAGTTCTGTTCATGTCGACGTCGCCGAACATTGCCTCGTGGTGGCGAGTGTTCGTCACTACTATCATCTATCCTCAATGGTGCTCGAGTATGGACGGGCACCCCCAAAAATTGCACCCGCGACGTTGGAGATTGTCTCTTAGTATGGCTGCGGCTACTTCTTGGTGTCACTTCCTCGGTCGGCAACACAGTTACTGTTTCTTCAGTCTCATTCACATCCCTGGCTGGCTCAAGGGGTGGGACCTCAGAAGTATCTCCCTCATCCGATGTCTCAAAGTTACCCCCATCACTGTCGTAGGCATCCTCCACCGGATTCTTCGTATTGAATTGAACTTCGTCCTCAGACATTGTACACGTGGTTATATGTCAATTATTATTTATATGAATAAAATTAATATCTATTTAATTGTATCTATTGTTTATATATTGGTAATAAATATGTCACTGTGTCCAACAATGTTTTTATTACCCTTCACTTTAAAAATAGATTAGTGTATAGAGTGTACCAAGGAATTCCTCAAGGTGGAGTTATTATTATTCATGTATACTAGTATTTACAAGTCCGTCCGCTCTCCTATATATATATTAAAATTGTACCATCACACTGCTTTGTTGGCTGCCGTCTTCCCTGTAGTTGCCCAGCTTCAACGGTTGACGCGAGTTCTTTATGTTCTTGCGATAAACATCCCACTTCCGGACACCATTGTAAAGCTACCTGGACCCTGGTTGCAGCACAGGTAGGGGTTACACACCGTTGGACAGGTAGTCAAGATCAAATAAACAGTTAACAATGAACTATAAATAACAACTCAGTTTATTTAACCTAAACAAGTCAGGTACCAGTTATATAGTGGTCTATTGTAAGGTAGGACAGGTAGCTGTTGATAACTCCATAATCGTTACTATATTACTCTTGTCAGGATTCCGATAACGCAGATGTTACCATAAGATATACATGTAGGGTGATAAGGTGATTACTCTAGACTGTAGCCTAAGGTTAGTATTAGCAGTGTGATGGGAAGCGATTCCATTAAAAGATTACACAGGTAAAGGTGTTTACATTAGAGATTACGTAGCAACGGTGAATTGCATCCAACTAGAGACGTCTCCGATCATCCAGTCCTAGATGTATGGATTATATATCAAATGTCCTGTTGAGACTAACAGTAGTGCTCGTCTAATGTCTATAGACTATGAAGTTGTATGTAGTTGAAATATATGACGGTTAAAGGTGACTGTCGAGTACTGGTTATTATCTAAAGGAGAGCGGTGGAATCGCTTGCTTCGGCGACTGAACGCACTTGTATTTATAGGCTTTCATCCAGAGATGCGGTCAGCCGCATATGCGATCGCCAATCAGATCAGCAGCCGCCTGCGCGACTGACCAATCAGAATTGGCCCTGATCGAATATGCGGCTGGGATCCGCCATCTTGGATGGAAACCCACAAACGCCAGTGCTGTCAACACATTCAAACACGGAATAAAGCTAATAACATGATGAATTTCCATGCGGTTATGCATCGGACAGATTCCTCACGGAAGGTATTATAAATGCACACCGATAACAGTAGCAAACAAAGTGTAGATACTAGTAACCGCATGGAAAACGTTGCTGGCCGCACACGAAACTTCCCGGCTCAGAACTTTATGGATGACGTGAGCATGGAACAAGATGCTATACATAGCAGGTAAGATTCAACCCGATAGTTGTTATAAGGAGATTACCAACTGAATTAACCAGACGATAATTAACATTATTACCTATGGACAATTGTAACATGGCAAATACGTGTGATATAATGAGGTCACGTGATCTCGCTAATCAGTGCGATCAGTCATAAACCACGCGGAAACCCATGACACTGATACCGAAATCACATCACCAGAGAAGATAACTCGTATATGCCCTGTCACATGATAATATTCACCTATCCTTACGGCGATTCAATAATATGAATATACAGTAAGGTCATTAGTAAAATTATGTTGACTCAGACTCATGCAAAGAG
>JBEVXV010000522.1:0-17918 GCA_040505915.1 Sedimenticola sp.
AGGGGTGACGTGTGAAGGTCAAGGTCATCCTTCAAGGTCAAAGGTCAGGTCAAATGTCAATCTACCGGGGGCCATAGTGTTTCACAAACACATCTTGTTTTATGTAGTCTCTGAAATGATTACAGTTAGTGGGAAGGGCACGTTGCACAACATAGTACTCATCATCTTGTAGACGTTGCAATTTATTGAATCAGAATTTCTCTAGTAGAAGCCGAGATATTCATCATGTATAGCAAACCACTACCTACATGTTGAAGAGTTTACCCAGTCTTACTGCTCATTTTTTGCTTACTTTATGATTCACTATGTTACACAGAGAATTGCTGTGCGAAATAAGGGATGACATATTCATGGGGCCTGAAGACAACAAGGTGTTCAAACACGACATTCAGAAGGTGGCAAACAAAAACTACGAAATATATGGAAAGTTAACTGCCTACAGTTTGCTAAATGGTGGACCGGGTTTACCGGTGATGAATAAAGAGCTATACAGTGTTATGACAGGAGGGGAAATCAGTCCACTGCAAGAGATTGACATATCCATGTGTTTGTTTGATGATGAAACACAGTCCCGTCTAGAAAGTGTAAGTTGTGTTATCAGTAGTTTACAGCATTTGATTAACCAAATATATGAACTTTTACATTTAATATGTTCTATAATATGGGTTGGGGGTCAGTCAACATTACGTGACCTCTGTACCTCAAGTAATGTTGGAATATAGGTAATTTTTGCCATAGTACCGGTACATAATTATGGCGCCTTACCAACAAATGTGAACATTTTTGTCGCGCCCGCTTGCGGAAAGTGCGATATAGTCAGCACTTTGGCATGCGTCCAAGTTTTTCGAGTTAAAGTGTTTCACCTCAAACCAGCCCTCGTATGGTGCGACATGCGGGCCGCTGCCGTCTCGTTACTGACGTGCAGACATTCTAAATATAGTTGCAACGTATCACAATGTCATTGTATCATGGCTACAATACCTTCACTGTTAGAGACGCACTGTTCTAATTTCCCAAAACCCGCCATTCTGTGAATATCTAAAGGGGTTGAGCTTAATATTCATGAGCAGCCATGCAATAAGTATCGTGTGTTTAACTAAAACGTATGGGAACTTAAACGCACGGCACTTATTGCACGGTTAGAAACATGAGGTCGTGAAGTAGAACACAGCAGCTGAGACACAGTTTGGGTTGTTACACTTCCGCTCCTTGATGTCTCATGTGGACTCTTCCGTGCTTATTTTCAGACCAGATATTCTTAAGAATATGGGTTCTGTTTTAACGAAGAATCTGAAGAATACTGACAAACACTGCAGAGCCTGATGAGACGGCTCATTTCGAGCCAGCTGATCTGGATCGACACTGTTTGCAAATACTATAATTACGGTCACTGGGGCTGAAAGTGTGAACATGGCTGCTCAAACGTAAAGTTTCCGTAACTTCCAGCTCAGCCCATTCATCAGAAATAGTGGATCATTTGAAACATTTGAAGAAACCTCACAAACATTGCAGATCCTGATGTGACGGATCGTTATGAGCCATCTCATCTGGATATACACTGTTTGCAAACACTGGAATTATGGACACTGCGTATGAAAGGGCTAATGTCAAACCGAATGAAGTTTTCCGCACAGTCATCAAATGGTGTTTTATGGTTCCGTACTATGGTGGCATATATTTGCCATCGAGATGTCGAGATGTTGACATAATTTATCGCAACATGTCGACTTAAATATAACGACATGTCAACATAACGTGAAACTATGTCGACATGTTGAGATAAGTTATGTCAACTTGTTTTGTTAACTTATCACGTTATGTCAACATGTTGTGTTAAACTATCACGTTATGTCGGCTTGGCGCGATAATTTATCACATTATGTCGACATGTTGTGTAACTTATCACATTATGTCGACATATTGTGTTAACTATCACGGTATGTCGACTTGTTGTGATAACATTTCACATTATGTTGACTTGCTGTGATAAATTATCATGTTATGTCGACATGTTGAGGTAATTATCGCAACAAGTCGACACAATTTATCTCTACATAGTTTCACGTTATGTTGAAATGTCATTATATTTAAGTCGACATGTTGCGATAAATTATCTCAACATCTCGACATCTCGATAGCAAATATATGCCACCATACCGTAAACTCGTTTTTGAATACTAACACTTTGGTTCAAGACATCGATTTATACAGTTCCATTTTCCGAAATAAATATTACGCTTTTACATGGACAAATTCACAAAACTCGATTGGATCATACATGTATACCAAATTTGCGAAGCTGTCCGGAAAGGCACACAGGAAGTGCTGATAAACAAACCATATATGGAAATTCGAGAAGTCATACAAAATCACGTGACATGCCTTCATATTTACATTGGCTTTCCGCGATTTCTAAGGCCGGAAATCGGCGTCATGACATTTGGGCCTGTATCACGTGAACATCGAATGCCAGGATTATAACCTTTAAGCCTATGTCACGTGCGCTGTCAGTTGCGCGCCGAAAAAGACATCCAATGAGTGATAAGCAACGCCTGCAGAGTGACATAGCAAGTATGTGCGCATGCCCAGTTTGCGATTTATGAATCTGTCTCTTACCTTATATGGGTATTGTAGCCATGATACAAAACATATAGAGCCATATCTGAGCCTCGTTATCAAATTTAAACTTTCTCGGGGGCTACGCACCCTCGACAGTTTAAATTTGATACCTCGGCTCAGATATGCTCTATATATTACAAGTACCATGAATACAGTCTAGCGATGTTTAAGAATACCCCTTAAAACATTGGAGACATTTCCAAACTTATGAAAAAATATTGCAACAGCATATAAATCATCGATGCAAAGAATTTTTGACTTCACACTTGCCATCAATCTGTATGCAGTCGCTTACAAAGCTAACTATGCTATTCCAAAACGTCATCCGGCATGAATAACTTGAATTTCCCAATTTGTGTTAATAAACATCTTTCTCGTGGTGTATAATTGCTTTTCAGAAACCTGTGTAATCATTTCGACAGTTGATATATAAACTATCATATAGACAATGTTAAAATGTTTGACAAAACATCAGATTTTTGTCACGCCCGCTAAAGAGCAAAAAGCCTGATCTAGTCAGCACTTCGGCATCTGTGTCCGCGCGTGCATGTGTCTGGGATTTGTGTTAATGTTTTTCATGAGCTCATATCTATGCAATCCTTGATCCAAATGTTTCCATATTTCATTCATGCATCAACCATCATCTGTATATTTTTATTGGGGCTCACACCCGTGCTGCCCAAGGTCAAAGTCTTACAACATTGTGTTTTTCTCATCAATATTTATACCCCCGGCATACAAAGTATGTCGAGGGGTATATAATTTTCGTAATTCCGGCGATCCGTCCATTTGTCCGTCCGTCCGTCCGTAACTTCCATGTTAAAGTTTTTCACGTGTGAGGCACTTTCTCTAGTTAAGTTAAAACTTGTATGTCACATAATGTGCCTTATATCTCTGCAACCCTTGCTACAAATGTTCCTCTACTTCATGCACACATCAACCACCATCAATAGCTTCATTAGAGCTCACACCAATGCTGCCCATAAACCCAAGGTCAATGTCAAATTACTTAGATATTTGAGTTAAAATTTGTGTCAATATTTGCGTTAAAAATACTTCAACTGCATTACATCCCTTGATCCAGTGTTTCCATATGTCATATACACATCAACCACCATCTGTATTTTCATTGGGGCTCACACCTGTGATGCCACTAGCCCTAGGTCAAGGTCAAATTACATAAAAATTTATGTTAATATTTGTACAATGTATACCCGTTTTCTAGACTCCACAACGCCTTGTCCACATGGCTTCAAATGTAATACAATTGTACAATTATCTTTTTTATTTGTGGGTCATGCCCACACTGCTCTTTAGCCAGGGTGATAAGTCAAATGACATACACCTGCATCCAGCCTTCGGCGGGTGCAAAATGTGCGCCACAACCTTCTAGTGTAAACTTAGTTTAACTATAATCAGAAGTCTTGGGGTTTGATATGGGCCTGATTTGTTTTGAATTGAGTTGTTACAGTTTTGCAGAACCTTTGTGCATACTCATTTTAATATATGTGAGATTCTAAAAAAAAAAAAAGAATTATGAGGCTAATTCACAAAAATCTCCAAATTCATTGAATGTGTCACAGATATATATTATTATGCAATGGCGCGGGAGGATGGTCGGTAGCACGTGAAGGGTAGTTTAACGGCAGGGTTCATGATCCTTATATGAACCCAGATTATACTTGGTTTGGCCCTCGTCTACAACTTTGGCTTCATGTACGCGAGAGTTTAATCAGGTTATACCCGTTATAAGAGTAGCAAGATTAGTGCTAATCTTATTACTCTTAGGGGAGGGGCTAAGTGATTCTGGTGCGGTATGGACCTGGCACCAGGTCAGGTTATTCTAACTTCAGGGCTGAATATATTTTTATCTCGATGTAAATATTCGGTTCTGATTTTGGGATTTTCCCCCGATGCAGCAGGTTAAATGCGGGATCAAACCCGTTGGCCCGGCCTTAAATGACCCTAGCTGTTGATAGGCCGTTAAACACCAATAAACAAACAACATTATGCAATGGCATGGTTCGCTATATATATTTTAACCGAATCATTACGTGTGATGTACAGAAAAATATCATAAACACTTGACTGTTCAATAAAATTAAGATTATAGATTAGCATACATTTCCTATTTTAGCTGAACAAAGCATCAACTGAGGAGGAGCTGCAGTCATGTTTGCAGAAAGATGGTGATTGGTTGCTTGAGCAAGGACTAGTGCCATATGGAATCAAACTAGAGCAGAAAGACGCAATAGTACGCACACTATTGCAGCATTTTCTGTATTATAGGTGAGTCGTTTCTATAAAGAAGCCCATCCTAAACAGGATATAACACTGTAAAAATCAACTACCAATGTGAAACTACTTGTCCGTCCTTCCATCCCGTCCGTACGTCCGTCCGTCCTGATATATGCATAATAAAGTATTTTTAACCATTTTTTTTCATACCTATCTATGTATATAATGAACTGAAATGAACAAATTTCGCTATTTTAAAAACTTAAATGAACCAGTCTGAGTCTATTTTTGGCGGGAAAGCTATCCTGTTGAACGGCAAAGGATAGAAATTAACTGGTAAGAAAAGGTGCCAAATAAGGCGAAATCAAACAAAACCAATGTGTCAAACATGTTCCCTCATACCACCCTCCAGTGTAGTTTTAAAATCCCGTGCCCAACCTTTCTCCCAACTGAAACTTACTTGTGTTCTTTTTTGCAGGGTTCATAGTGAAATTAGCCAATTCACGAGTGGAATGGATCAGATTGGTGGATTGTTCCAGACAATTTTGAAAGCGCCAACAACAATGCAGCCACTGTTTGTGAACACAGGAAAACCCCTATCCTTTGATTCATTCCGCACTTTATACGATGTGAATTACAGTCCAGTGGGATCAAACAGAAGACGAGAAGAAAATGATACGATTTACTGCTTCGAAGCATTCCTCATGGACTGTGAAGGTAATTACATTAATAGCATTTATAAATTGTTGCTTTCACTGTCAAACGTTAATTTGTGCAGAATATTCATAGTTCACGTCGATGACACCATGGTAAATTCAAAACCGTTACAGCGTAAGTGTCCTTTTATGTACATGCTGCATCTCGTAATTATTATACCCACTTTTAAAAAAAAAAGTGGGTATATTGTTTTCGCCCCGGGTGTCAGTCCGTCTGTATGTCCATCCGTCGTCCGTGTGTGTGACCGTCCGTCCGTCACGTTTCTTGTAACTCGAAAAACTTTTTAACCACAATGCCTACAACCCTGATACTTGGTGTACAGCTTACTTATGATTTGCAGATGCGCAAAGTGGTGTTCGATTTTTGATTCGACCTTCGCATCATGGATTATCTGTTTGCAATTATTTTGCTACTTATGTCTATTTATGGTCTGTTTCATAGGTCAGACATCAGGTGCATCACTGGAGGATGTACTAGCCTTCTGGACAGGTGCTAGAGCTGTACCTCCGCTGGGGTTCCCAAAAGAGTTGGAGGTAGATTTTATCTCCTGCGAAAATAACCAATTACCTGTGGCTCACACGTGTGCAATGTCACTTGAGCTGAAGAGAGGAATAACAGATCCGGACAAATTTCAACAAGACATGGTGAAGGCCATCACCTGGTCAGGTGGATTCTATTTGGCTTAGTTTCAAGCCCTTTTGACCTTATTCTGAAGAACACTAGGTGGATTTGTTTTGAATCATATATAGCAGGCAACAGCTTTGTTGATTGTTTCAACACCATATAAACGCACCACATGCCAAACTGCAGGATATAGTTATACACCCACAAACGAAGTTTAGGGGGGGGGGGGGCGTATATAGGAGTCAGCTTGTCGGTTGGTCGGTCTGTTGGAAATTTTGTTTCCGGCGTATATCTTCTTAACCGATGAACGTATTGTCAAATGATTTGGCACAAATGTTTGCCATAATGAGACGATGTGTCGTGTTCAATGCATACGTTCCTGCCTCCAAGGTCAAGGTCACACTTGGAGGTCAAAGGTCAAAAATGGGCATGAGATTTTGTTTCCGGCTTATATCTTCTAAACCGATGAACGTATTGTCAAATGATTTGGCACAAATGTTTGCCATAATGAGACGATGTGTCGCGTTCAATGCATACGTTCCTACGTCCAAGGTCAAGGTCACACTTAGAGGTCAAAGGTAAAAAATCGTCATGAGATTTTGTTTCCGACTTCTATCCTGTTCATGTGTCAAAGCGGTTTGTGGGGGTATTATGATCTCTCCTGTGATAGCTCTAGTTAATTTGGTTGTAATTAAAGATTTATTCACTGTTTCACGTCCATTCGGCAGTCAGGGTTATATAACAGATTGACGGGTTGATGGAGTTGAATCCCATTACCGTAATTACCCTAAATATTCGGACACCAAAACCAGTTACTGTAATGACCCTAAAATTTAAACCAGTTGATTCTCATCTCTGGTGATGTGTCCCAAACATGCTGGTGGAATGGCAAACCGTGTAGGCTGATCTGGGCTTACACTGTTTGCTCAGGCACTTCTGTACGAATATTTAGGGTAATTACGGTAATTAAGTCCCCATCAAATCATGAAATGCAAGATTGATTTTGAACACTGGGGACTGAAAACTGTCCTCGAGTTAAATTTGACACTGGAGTTTAACATTACTCCGATTGGACAGTTTCTAATTAACCCTTAAAGTGGTGAATTATTTTGCTATTAATTATAAGCCTAGTCTATATTTTCAATTTGTCTCCACGAAACTATACACTGTTGGTACGCAAAAGAACCGTCTTTTGAGTACCAACAATGTGTAGTTTGGTTGAGAACTGACAGTGATGGTGCCAAAAAATTTGTGCCAAAAAACTTCCAATCTCAGAAACAACTATAGTTATTTTCACCGCTTTATGGGTTAAATGCACTCGTAATATCAGAACTCTACTGTATCTTAAAGCAATATATGCACATTTAATTTCCCAAAAATAGAATAAGGTGTGTACAAATTTCAGCCAGTATTTTCATTTCGCAGACGTAAGACTATATGATATACCACTAGAAAATAAAATACAAACGAAAAAAGTTCGAACTCACCTCTCCAGCGTTGATAAAATTAAAGACCGACGCGTTACCCCTCGGCCACACAGCCGATTTACATTTGAGACAAAATATCTAGTACATAACGTGTCACCTGCTAACTGTCTAGAAATCCCTAATGTGTACCGTGACGCATTAAGGAAATACCATGTAAATATGGTTTTATAAATACATTCTGAGATAAAGAGGTCGCATTACGTTGAAAATGATTATTTATGTTCATAGTAAGCATTTATTCCTATTTTTATGACATCACCCATCTGTGCACATATTGCTTTAATACAATTTTCTGGACATACAATATGCAATGTATAATCAGTTGTGTGAATAGTTTCACCCTTTCAATCCCAGTAGCCATAATAGCAATATTTGTAAAAAAAAAGTAGATCCAGAGGGAAGTAGAATAGATCCAAATGTGTTTGCTTGTAACAGTATCCATTCAGGGATCGAAATAATTGTTCGAAATAATTTTAAAATTCTACATTCACTCTCTGCAGGTAGTTTTAATATGTGACTGCATATGGACTATTCTGCTTCCCTCCTTATAACCATTTTATGGCATAATCTATCAATTGCTTTTAACCCTTTCAACACCACAGATCTCTTGTTTGTTGCCAACCGTGAGTGAAGATCCAGATGAGCAATCGTAACGAGCCGTCTCATCAGTATCTACACTGGAAATAATTTTCAAATTTGGGAATAACAACCTGCTTCAGAAGGGTGTAGAAGAGTGTAAAGCTCAGCTACATTGTAGGACATAAGTGGCAGTCATTTAAAATAGTATAGAATAAATAGTCCATGTCAATTACTTGGTTGTGAAAGGGAATTGTTTCTACACACAGACATATGCTCATAAATGTGAGATTCTTATGATGTTTTTCATGAGTAAAAGTCACTTTCAGGTAATGAGATGAATACAAATTTGGACTATTCTGTATTAAAGATAACATGTTCATTTAAATTCCTAATATTACATAAAATCGCCCTGTCTTTTAAAGGCATATAGTTACATTTGATGTAAACTATTTTTATTGCATTTTTATGCCCCCAGATATCAGATCTTAGGGGCATATTGTTTTTGCCCTGTCTGTTTGTGTGTTTGTTTGTTTGTTTGTTTGTGTGTTTGTCAGCAACTTTAACATTGCCTGTAACTTTGGAACCATTGCAGATACAGACTTGATACTAGGCATGCATATTCAACACATGAGGGCGCACATTTTCAGGAGTGACTTGTGAAGGTCAAGGTCATCCTTCAAGATCAAAGGTCAATTTAAAGGTCAAATTTGTGTGTTTGAAGATTGCCCATAACTTTGGAACCATTGTAGATACAGTCTTGATACTAAGCATGCATGCTCAACACATGAAGGTGCAAATTTTTAGGGGCGACTTGTCAAGGTCAAGGTCAAAGGTCAAATTTACAAAATAGCTTATAACTTTTGAACCGCTGTAGATACAGACTTGCTACTAGGCATGTTTGCTCAACACATGAAGGTGCACACTTTTAGGGGTTACTTGTGAAGGTCAAGGTCATCCTTCAAGGTCAAAGGTCAGGTCAAATGTCAATCTACTGGGGGGCATAGTGTTTCACAAACACATCTTGTTCAATCAGAATTTACATTTAATATACATTGCGCAATGATTTATAACTAGAAATTGTGTTCATTTCTCAGCATACGCGTTAATGCACATCTTGTTAGTTTCTGCCGTCGACGGCAGAAACTAGCAAAATGTGCGTTAGTGCGTATACTGAGAAATGAACACAATGGCCTGTATTTTTCTTTAAATGCATTTAACATGTTTAAATGAAACCAGTTGGCTTACTGGAGGTCCGCATCAATGAAGACAACACTGTACATAAGTTGTGGCAGCCGGATGTGTTGTTGCGCATGCGCAAATCTAGTTCTAAAATTGCACGTAGCTACGAAAACCTAAGGAGCGTGAGTTCGAGCCCATCCATGACCTAATGTTTGTTTTCTCTTTTTTTGGTATTTTCTAGTTATAATCATTGCGCTATGTATATAAAATGTAAATTATGATTTAAAAATGCAATAAACTATTTAAAAAAATTGGTACCTCAAATGTAACGAAATGCCTTTAAAAACAAGAGTGCCAGAAGTATAATGTGTATTGATAACATTGGTAACAACTATTGAGTACGTGTTTTGAGTCTTTTTTATGTTATTTTAAATGCCCGGTGTTGATTGTTTTTCTCTGCTACAAGTTATTCACTATCCATCTGAAATAACTTCAATGAAGCTGATTGATTAACCATGGAAGAAGATCCATAGCCTCATCGGTGGTTTCTGGTATTGTCTTGCCACATAGCGTCATTCTTCTCATGAGCAATGTCTCCATCATCTCATCAACTCCGGTGGTACTTGGAACAGTGCAGAATTCTTGGAAGCAGCGACAGTCCTCCAAATTTACTGGGAACTGGTGGTCAATTGCACCTAGAAAAATGCAGATGTACATGCATCATAAATTGATAAGGTTGTCTAGCTGTAGGTGAGATGAAATTTGGTTGCCAGGTCAGAAGAATTAATTACATTTACTTATTACGATAGTACGACAATAGTTTATTAGTGGTCAAAAACGTTATTGAGCAGAAACTTTGGTTATCAATTGAATCTAAACTAGAGCGACGGAAACCGTAACGATATACCCGCTTTTGAAAATTGTCGGAAAGGGGGAGATAATCCATGATGCGAAGGTCGAATTAAAAATCAAACACCACTTTGCCATCTGCATATCATAAGGAAGCTGTACAACAAGTTTCATGGTTGTAGGCATTGTGGTTAAAACGTTTTTTGAGTTTCAAGAAACGCGACGGACGGACGGACATTCAGACGGACGGACACCCGTGGCGAAAACAATATACCCACTTTTTTTCTCTCAAAAAGTCGGTATAACTAGTGATTGGACTGGTATAAATCGCAGGTTTATGGACATAATGGACCATGGACATAACAGACCAGATTTCTGGACATAAGGGACCATGCAGAAATTAGTTTCGTCAGTGTTTCTGACAATGTTTTTTTTCTCTTTCGATTTATTTTATAATGAACAATTATTGTCGAGGCTGTCGGAGAAACTCTTACAATCGCCTTAACGCTATATGCCGCGTACATTATGATACTATGATTAGGACAAAACAGACCCGATTTCTACGATAAAATGTTCATTATGTTAATGATTGACGATCAGTGGAAAATAGCTGTGGTCACAATTTTATAATAATTATCACCGAGTTGGTTGAATGTGCTAATACCACAGACACACTAATGGTGGTCAGTACTGGCAGCACAATGGTGGTCAGTACTGACACCACTTTTGATTTTTGTATTGACGCTTCGGTAAGTATAGGAGTTACAAGGTGTGAAAGGGCCACTGACAAAACACGTCTACCATGCGTTCATTTCGATCCTTGTAACTCCAAGATAGTTAGCAAAGCGTCAATACAGAAATCAAAGTGCTGTAAGTACTGATCACCATTAGTGAGATTATTGCAACATTGGAAAACTATTGCATTGCAATACTTTTGTCGATAATTTAAACCTGGATGCCCACACCTACGAACAAATCTGAACACCTACCAAACAGTTCTGGGTTTGCAAACATTATATCGGGCTTCCCATAGGGCGTGTCCACTCTTGTTTGACGTCGCATTTGATGGCTGTTCCATTCTAACCGCACGTGATCCAATTCTTCTTGTATTAGCTTCATGAAGCAGAATCTTAGACAGTCACTGAAATAAAAACAAACAAGATGACCATAATGGTCCTATATCACTCACATGAGTAACACTGCACGATATGCTTATTATACCCACTTTTTGAAAAAAAGTTGGGTATATAGATTTTATCCCGGGAGTTTGTCCGTCTGTCTGTCTGTCCGTCACAAAGTTTGTTCTGCCTAAAACTTTTAACCGCTATAGATGCAACGTTGAAACTTGGTGGGTACCATCCTTAGGCAATGCCATTGTGCATAAACATATCGCCCGTGGACTGACCTTCCAGTGACCTTCAGGGGTCATCTCAAGGTCATTTTTTTGTGGGTGTACAGCTTCCTTATGATATGCAGATGCGCATGGTGCTGTTCGATTGTTGATTTGGCCTTCGCATCATGGATTATCTCCACCTTTCCGACAATTTTCAAAAGTGGGTATATTGCTACGGTTTACCGACGCGCTTCTAGTTAGTTTTGTTTTATACAATAATACGAGAGTATGACCAGAATAAATTTGGATGCCAGTCATTATCACCCACTAGCAGGTATTGTGCATAGGGGTTCAGAAACATGTTTGGATTGTTTTTACTCTATATGTCATATATTCATATACGTCATATATTTAGATATGACCTATAGAGTAAACAAGGACAATAACTGAAGTTTGGCCAGCATCGGCCAAGCACTTCATGAGAAAAAGACGTTGGAACTTTCTAATAAGATGACCTTTTGACATTTCGGTGGCAATCTTGGATGATGTAATCATCATATTTCATCAAAAAGTGCACCAGAACGACCGTCTCGTCGATACTTTTGATTTGATATATGACCTGACCATATTCGGCCAAAAAATGAAATCTGACCCCTATTCACCTCCCGGGCCACGCCCATTTTTGACCCCACGGTCAACATTTTAACAACTACGAAAGAACACCAGTGGTCGATCATTACTACAAAATACGACGACCCCATTTTCCATTTTATCAAATTTGAAAACACTTCACCCACGACCATAATTATGAAATTTGGCCAGCATCACCCTAGCAGTTTGTGAGAAGACGTTTGAAATCTCAACTAAAAGGATGACCTTCTGGTGGCCATCTTGAATGACATAGTCATCATCTCGTCATTGCCTTTGATTTGATATATGGCATGACCATATTCGGTGAAATTTTACATCCTGCGTTACGTCCATTTGTTTAACTCGGGAGTCATCATTTTAACAAATCTGAAAAAGCATAAGTGGTTGATTATCCTACGAAGTTTCGTCAAAATCGGTTCATATGTTCGATATAAATTATGTAAATGTTAGACATTGCATTGCTTCATCATTATTTGCTGTGAATTTCAACTGTTTGCGATGCTTGGTGATACTATTAACACTACCTCCACGTAATTTTTAACCCACCTCCTAAGTTAATTAAATTTGAAATTTTCCAGTAACAATTGAGTAATGATTGGTGAATATGGGGTCTAATAACCACATTTTCTGTATACATCTGTTACCTAAGATTAGTACTTTGTACGTACATGTGATTGCTGTCAGCAGTTGAGAACAGTCCATTCATATCCATTTGAATAAATTTCTCTTTCCAAGAAGCAATGCACATCTGGTGCAGCTGGCGCCACCAGCTCTCGATTCTCTGGATATAAAAAGGTGGAAATATGAGTCATCTACACGCCGGTAGTATCCGACCAGTTACCTGAGTGTGCGATATTATATAGTAATTAACAAAAACATTAAAGGCATATAGTTACATTTGATGTAAAATATTTTTATTGCATTTCTCAATCAGAATTTGCATTTAATATACATTGCGCACTGATTTATAACTATAAATTGTGTTCATTTCTCAGCATACGCCTGTATTTTTCTTTATATGCATTTAAATGAAACCAGTTGGCTTACTGGAGGTCCGCGTCAATGAAGACAACAATGTACATAAGTTGTGGAAGCCGGATGTGTTGCTGCGCATGGGTGAATCTAGTTGTAAATTTGCGCGTAGCTACGAAAACCTAAGGGGCGCAGGTTCGAGCCCATCCATGACCTAATGTTTTTTCTCTTTTTTTGGCATTTTCTAGTTATAACTCATTGCGCTATGTATATAAAATTTAAATTATGATTGAAAAATGCAATACAAATATTTTAACAAATTGGTACATCAAACGTAACGATATGCCTTTAAATGTAAAATTGCATAGTTGACAATACTGATGACCACAGTAATGTTGGGTAAATAAATTTCGAAAATAAATTTAACAAAAAAAAATAATTGGACGGATACCAGTGATACAAACCAGAATGACGAAAGTTATATTGAACTTTATATTTTTATTTAAAGTATGCCTATGAGCATGATGAGCACACCCAAAATATCAAACACGTGGGACACGGTAATACATGCTCTGTGTTCATAAATATGTATGCAAATACTTTATGCACATTATTATATATTTTACAAGTATTGCCTTTTTGTGAGGTCCATGTGTTTTATCTAGTTGAACACTTTTTGTGAGGTCATGTTTTATCTAGTTGAACACATAGGCTGCTATCCCATAAAATCGACATCACAAACAAGTAATGCTTGTAACGTCCTCATTGATTCCCCGTAATTGCAGATCTTGACCTAGTATCAACAGGCCCACTTGATGCAAAAAATTGTCTTTGCTAAATGGAAATTGCACAGTTTTGCCCTTTTTCTAAATCCCCCAAAAAACCCACCACAGAAGTCTATTTGACACCATCTTTGAAGAAAGCACTTATTTTGTACCAGTACTTGTTACTGAATGGTGGCTGTTGATTGAACATTACATCAGAACATATATTTCATCAGAAAACCAGTATCGCACAAAATTGAGTTTAAACTTTAGCCCCACTTTTGAGTTGATATCACGTCGATAAGACTTTTTGAACGTGATCTGTCCTACCAGATATTTGGAAATTTCTCAGTTCGTAGCAATGTACTTTATCATTTTTACCTGATTTGAATGGGAACTGCCGATTATAACACTTTTCTCTCCACAAGTATCATCTTCATGGAACCAACGACATGATTTCTGGATGTTGGCCAATAAGCCATTTTCGGTTCCTGCATCCATACGGATACATCTTGGAACTCCTAAAAATAAAATAGCATATGTTTGATGGCCAATTTATATTCAAGAAATACCATTACTAATATAACAAGAAGCGCATCGTTAGCAGAGGCCTTGATAGTAATGTAATTAATAACTCCGTTTGCGCGACCTTGACCTTGGGTGTAGAAACCCGGGCACTTATGTGACACTCTGTTATGTTCAGATATACATTTCTGCCAAATATTATTGAAATCCATCAAGAGGTTCAAAAGAAATGGAGTAAACGCATTTGCTAAACACAAGTGTAACATGACCTTGACCTTGGGCGTAGAGACCCGGGCACATGTGTGACACTCTATTATGTCCTGACATACACTTCTGCCAAATAATATTGAAATCCATGAAGAGGTTCAAAAGAAATGGAGTAAACGCATTTGCTTAACACATTTGCTAAATGCAAGTGTTACGTGACCTTGACCTTGGGTGTCGAGACCCGGGCACATGTGTGACACTCTATTATGTTCAGACATACATTGCTGCCAAATAATATTGAAATCCATCAAGAGGTTCAAAAGTTATAGAATGAAAATGAGCTTAACGCATTTGCTAAACGCAAATGGTAAAGTCCAATTACGCGACCTTGATCTTGGGTGTAGGAATCCGGGTACATATGTGTCACTCTATAATGTTGAGACACACATTGTTGCCAAATATTATTGAAATCCATGAAGAGGTTCTAAAGTTATTCAACCGAAATAGAGCTTAACGCATTTGCTAAACGCAAATGGTAAAAGTAAATGCTAAGTTTCATTCTGTGACCTTGACCTTTGACATAGGAAATCAATGTATATGTGTGACACACGGACATGTTCAGATACACATGTGTACCAAATATTATTGAAATCCGTCAAAGGGTTCAAAAGTTATTGCGATAACAAAAATGTTACAGACGAACGGACGCACGGACATGGACTATCGCTATATCCCCTTTTCGCTACGCGAGGGGATAAATATGTACATGTATAAACAACGTCGGTTTTCTAAATTTAGAGTAACCGTTCTCAAGCAATGGTTGGCCCGGGTGAATACCATGCCATTTCTACAAAACCGTTTGGTGTATTTTCGAATTAACTACACACAAATGTTCGTCATTAGCAGAGAACAAAGCACGCATAAGAGTCGGGTCCGTACAGCCAAGGTCAAAGTCACACTGAGAGGTCGAAAGTAAAAAAAGGAACAAAATGTCGGTCTGGAGCCATATAATCGGGTGTCCCCCCGCACCCCAACCCCCACCCCTTCACCCCCAAAAAACAACACGATAACACTTCAATATGGTATTGTTCCAAATGTATTGAGTATGTGAATTTAATATTTCACATACACAGTTTAATGGATATGACACACATTTCCTGAAATGTTCAGCTGTATATATGAAATATTATTAAAACTGACAAATGCGAACATGGATACCTACAATATACAATACCAGACAGAGGCATCAAGCATGCAGAACGGATGTCCCTGATTCAGTTAAGTATCATCTGCCAAATCCTTAAGATGCTGTCATTATTCGGAAGTCTTTCTAAAAGAATAGATAACCAGTTGTAGTAGGTTAAAAGCTTCCAGCTTTTATGGTTTCCTATGGTGGCATATATTTGCCATCGAGATGTTCACATAATATATCGCAACATGTCGACTTACATATGTCACAAAATGTGAAACTATGTCGACATGTTAAGATAAATTATGTCGACATAATGTGTTAAACGATCACGGTATGTCGTCTTGTGATAACTGATCACCTTATGTCGACATGTTTTGTTAATTTATCATGTTATGTCGACATATTGTGTTGACTTGTGATAAATTATCACGTTATGTCGACATGTGTTAAACTATCACGCTATGTCTACATGTGATTACTTATCACGTTATGTTGACCTGTTGTGATGTTATGTAGACATGTGTTAAACTATAAATAAATTATCACGTTATATTGACGTGTTGTGTTAACTTATGATGACATACCGTGATCGCTTAACAAATATGTTGATATAATTTATCCCAACATGTCGACATAGTTTCGCGTTATGAGGACATGTCGTGATAGTTTAACACAATATGTCGACATAACATGATAAATTAACACAACATGTCGACATAACGTGATAAGTTATCACAACAAGACGACATACCGTGATCGTTTAACACAATATGTCGACATAATTTATCTCAACATGTCGACATAGTTTCACATTTTGTGACATATTTAAGTCGACATGTTGCGATAAATTATGTGAACATCTCGATGGCAAATATATCACCATAGTTTCCTTATCTTGTACTCCATGTTTCTCTGGATTTGCTTTGAGCCGATGTTCAGAAATGACTGTCCATCTTCTGCCCAGATTCGCTCTTACAATTCTCGAATTTCCCTAATCTTTTTCACTACAACATGCTTGAATGACTGACTATCTTGTAGCCTTGGCTGAAAGCTATGTTGATACATTCACTTCTACGAAGTATACTATATTCAAAACGAATCGTAACATTCTCCCCAAACATTGTCTGACATTGTATATTTAAGCATGCCTTTTTTAATTTGTTGCAATTTTAATACTCTGTCACATACGGAGCTGAAAGTTCTACAAAAGGTGTAGAATATCCATCGAGTAATGTATGTGAAATATAAAGTTCATATGTTCAGCAGGCCCATATTTTTAATAATACCGTATTGAAGTGTTGTCGTGTTGGGTTTTTTTGGGAGCGGGTGGGGGCGGGCAATCTGATATATATCCAAACGTATATGGTATTTTTTTTTAATAACCACACTCACATGTTCATCATCAAAGAACAAAGGGTGCATGAAACCCAGGTACCGTCCCTAGGTCGAAAGTCAAGGTCAATGTCGCACAGGTCATTGGTCATTTGAAGGATATCTTTTTAAATAGTTGTGGTATTCTAGTTTTTTTAATTTGACTAAGCATATGTGACTGATAGGTACCCTAAGTACCAAGGCCTGTACTTCGGTGGGGGATATCAAGTCTACGAATTTGCTTGTTCAATGTCAATTTTGCTGGTAAGGCATTTAATACAGTTCATTATACACACTTTTTGAAAAAAAGTTGGGTATATTGATTTTATCCCGGGAGTTCGTCCGTCCGTCCGTCTGTCTGTCCGTCACAAAGTTTGTTCCGCCTAAAACTTTTTAACCGCTATAGATGCAAATGCAACGTTGAAACTTGGTGGGTACCATCCTTAGGCAATGCCATTGTGCATAAACATATCGCCCGTGGTCTGTGACCTTCAGGGGTCATCTCAAGGTCATTTTTTGTGGGTGTACAGCTTCCTTATGATATGCAGATGCGCATGGTGGTGTTCGATTGTTGATTTGGCCTTCGCATCATGGATTATCTCCACCTTTCC
>JBEVXV010000523.1:0-2803 GCA_040505915.1 Sedimenticola sp.
TATTAATATGCCATCACCACACCTACATTTTAACCCTTTCAACACTATAGATCAGTATGCTACTGGCAGGTTGAAATGGATGAAGCTGACCGTGAAAAGACTGCTTTCTCTACCGGCAACAACTTGTATCACTTCCGGGTCATGCCATTCGGCCTTACCAATGCTCCGGCAACCTTCCAGCGTCTTATGGACCTTGTACTAAATGGACTTCACTGGACTGCATGTTTGGTGTATCTTGATGATGTCATCCTGTTCACCAAGACTGTGAGCGAGCACATGAAACTGTTAGAAGATGTCCTGACAAGGTTGCGACAAGCAGGGCTCAAATTAAAGCCAAGCAAGTGTCATTTGTTCCAGGATAAAGTGTCCTTTTTAGGTCATGAGGTGTCAAAATACGGGACGGCTCCAGAATCACGGAATGTGGAGAAAGTAGCTAATTTCCCCACCCCTTGCTCAATCCGGGAGGTCAAAAGTTGTGTGTCTTTGGCTTCGCACTATCGCCGTTTTGTCCCAGAATTTTCGCTGCTGGCTGAACCACTGCTGGCACTGACACGTAAAGATGCAGAGTTTGCATGGACAGGTCAATGTCAGAAATCTTTCGAAACACTCAGAGAGGCTTTAACTCGTTACCCCATATTAGCATTCCCAGATTTCCAGGAACCTTTCATCCTTATGACTGATGCCTCCAAATGCTCCGTTGGCGCAATACTTTCACAGATTCAACAAGGAGAGGGAAGAGTTATAGGTTATGCCAGCGCTTCTTTAACAAATGCAGGACGCAACTGGAGCACATTTGACAAGGAATTTTGGGGTGTTGTTTGGGGCATACGGCATTTCAGACCTTATCTTTGTGGAAAGAAGTTCCAAGTCTATACTGACCACAAGCCATTGTTGAACATAAAGTCATTAAAGAATGATAGTGACCACACCGGCAGACGGACACGGTGGTCCATTGAGCTCAGTAGCTATGAATTTGACATATTCTACAAACGGGGTGAGGAAAATACCAATGCGGATTGCATGTCTCGAATACCGGTCAGTCAAACTGAAGTGGTCAGTGATAGTCAGGCTGATATGTCACCAACAGGAAATAATCCCGTATCTGGCGACCTTGATACTGATATTGCCACAGAACAGGACAAAGATCCAACCATTAAGCTCTTGAAAAACCTTCTTAAACACAACGAAGAGCCAAAAGAACTTAATAAACAAACAAGCGAGCTCATGTATTTCTGGAGGGAGAGGAACAAACTTAAAATTATTGACAACATTCTGTACAGGCACGCTACTGATCAGAATGCAATACAACTGCTCCAAATTGTCATGCCATCGCACCTTACACAGAGCCTGCTAGAAGGAAACCATAGTTGTGCAACAGGTGGTCATTTGGGATCGGAGAAAACACAGCAAAAGATCCAGTTGAAATACTTTTGGTATGGCATGCCCTCACAAATCAAGAAATGGTGCCAAGGCTGTAAAGAATGTGCAGCAGCAAAATCTGATTCTATCAAACCACGCGCAGCACTAGTTCAAGAACAGTCTTCACATCCATTTGAACGTCTGGCGATGGATATTGTAGGTCCAGTTACAACTTCGACTGACGGCAATCGTTTCATTCTGGTGGTTACAGACTACTTCACCAAATGGCCAGAAGCATTCCCATTAAAAGACCATAAAGCCGCAACTGTAGCTCAGATCCTTGTTGACCAAATTATATGTAGATATGGTGTACCATTGAAACTCCACTCAGACCAGGGAAGAGATTTTGAATCCCAGCCTATACGAGAGATGTGTAAACTTTTGCACATAAAGAAGACACGAACCACGCCATATCACCCAGTCAGATGGGCTTGTAGAGCGGCTGAATAGAACACTCGTTCAAATGTTGAGGACCGTTATTGACGATGACCAAAAAGACTGGGATAAGAAACTGCCGAAGATTTTGCTGGCATACAGGTCTAGTGTACATTCCACTACAAAATTCACACCACACTACCTGATGTTTGGAAGAGAAGTTCAGCTACCTGTAGATGTGATGTTTGGAGGCGTTGGTGAAAGATTCAAGTCACCAAACCAGTATGCTGAGAAAACAAAAGCTCAGCTGGATGAAGCATTTCAGATAGCTCGTTCCAATAACAAAAATTCTCTCAGACAGCAGAAGAAACCATATGACAAGAAGATACATGGCTCACCCTTTCTTGAAGGCGATACAGTAATGGTATATTGCCCAGCATTTAAACAAGGGTTGTCAAAGAAGTTTCACAGATGCTGGAACGGACCTTGGTCTATCATCAATAAATTTTCTGATGCGGTGTATAGGGTTAGAAAAGTTGGAGCTAGAAGGACGATGGTAGTTCATTTCAACAGGCTGAGAAAGTTTGACACTTTCCCCAATCAAGACGCAACCCAGAAATCCCTGCAAGAGACTGAAAATCTTATCGAAAACCGGCAAAATGATGGACCCAGTCAGAGACAGATTCACCCTGCTGGAGATCAGTCGGATAATCTTGGGCCGGGAATTTTAGTAGGTTTACCATCCAGGATGGCCGACCCTGATAATGATCATACCAATACAAGTTCATCTGATGAAGACAGTGATGATCACACAGATCACAACAGGCCCCCAGAAAGTAGTGCTATATCAGACCCTGACAATGAGCTCAATTCTAACACATGGGGTGCACATAAGACGCGGTCAGGAAGGAGGACAGTCCGACCTGCGCGTCTGCGTGACTTTGTGGTCTAAGTATAGGCCACCTTGTCACTTGTATATAGTTTGTATATAAACGAGACCAAATCCTCC
>JBEVXV010000524.1:0-1715 GCA_040505915.1 Sedimenticola sp.
GTTGTTTCATACTGAGTTGCAGGGATTGACCGGTGGCTACATCCTCGCGCATGCGGAGTACTGCATCACCGTAGACCACATTACCGGTGGCACCTGAAACGGATTCGAGTGCTTCAACCAGGGGGACACCTGCCGCAAACATAGTGCCGAGGGTGCGTGCAAAGCGGGCAATGGATGCCTTGTTGAGGATGACGCCGATGATAGGGAGCCCTAGCATCATCTTGTCCACAGTCTGGCGGAATTTGCGTGAGCGTTTCCAGGTATAAGAGAAGGTATAGACCAAGCCAATTATCGCTATAACTACCGCCCACCAATAGCTCTGCATCCACTCGGACATGGCGATCACCGCCTGCGTGAATGCAGGCAGTTCACCGCCAAAGCTTGAGAAGAGACTTTCAAACTGGGGGATAACGAAAATCATAATCACAGCAGTGACAACAAAAGCAACAATGATGACGGCGGCGGGGTAGAAGAGCGCCTTCTTGATCTTGCCCTTGAGAGATTCAGTCTTCTCTTTGTAGGTGGCAATTTTATCGAGAAGTATCTCAAGAACGCCAGCCGCTTCGCCAGCACGTACCAGATTGCAGAACAGGTCGTCAAAATAGAGCGGGTGTTTCTTCAATGCCTCTGCCAGGGCGGTACCGCCCTCCACATCACTTTTGACGGCGAGAATCAGGTCCTGCATGGCAGGGTTTTCATGTCCCCTGCCAACAATATCAAAGGCCTGAACCATGGGGACACCCGCCTCCATCATGGTGGCCAGTTGACGACTAAAGACGGCAATATCGCCCTGGGTGATCTTCTTCTTGGTGTTGAATAGCTCAATCGGCTTTTTCTTGACCTTCAGTGGTGCGATGCCTTGTTTACGGAGCTCCGCCCGGACCAGTGCGATGCTGGCAGCACGGCTCTCGCCTTTGATTTTCCTGCCGCTTTTGTCTGAGCCTACCCACACAAAGACTTTAGGTTTTTCAACTCTCTTCTGGGCTACTGCCATGATGATTAATCCTTGGTTACCCGGTTGATCTCTTCCAGACTGGTAAGGCCTGCTTTCACTTTTCTCAGGCCCGACATGCGTAGGGTTGCGACACCCTCTGATGTTGCAAGAGCCTCCAATTGCATGGAGTTGCCGCCCTCCAGGATCATCTTCTCCATATCGCTGGAGATCGGCATGACCTGAAATATACCAACACGCCCCTTGTATCCGCGAGTGCAGCGTTCACATCCTACCGCTTTATATATCGTCAGGTCGGCCAGTTCATCCTCCTTGAAGCCCTCCTCAAGCAGTACCTCCCGAGGAATCTCTTCCGGTTCCTTACAATGTTCGCAGAGACGCCGCGCAAGACGCTGAGCCATGATCAGCAGCACTGAAGAGGCTATGTTGAAGGGTGGCACCCCCATGTTAGCCAAGCGGGTGAGGGATTGTGGGGCATCGTTGGTGTGGAGAGTGGAGAGGACCAAGTGGCCTGTTTGGGCCGCTTTGATGGCGATCTCCGCCGTCTCAAGGTCACGAATCTCGCCGACCATTATTATATCGGGATCCTGGCGTAGAAATGCACGGAGTGCCACGGCAAAAGAGAGGCCTGTTCTGGTGTTGGTATTGACCTGATTAATCCCCGGCACCTGGATTTCAACAGGATCCTCAACGGTAGATATGTTGACGTCAGGCTGATTCAACATATTCAGCCCGGTATAGAGTGATACAGTTTTTCCGCTGC
>JBEVXV010000525.1:0-3041 GCA_040505915.1 Sedimenticola sp.
GGCGTATCCGGCTTCGAGTCCCATACTGCCGAACTGAGTCTGAGTATGCCGTTGCGTTCAGTGGGCTGCCGATTTATGCAGATTGCGGCGGTACACTAGCAATAACAAATGGTATTTGCCTGGCAAAATATACCATTGATAAACTAGCATAAAAGATATTTGTAACCACCTGATCATTCAAGTATTGTTATCTATAATCTCTACCGCGTCAGGATTCAGTTGGTGGCCTGCAATCCCTTGCCTCACGGGCATCGCCTCGAAATATAAAAGCCATACTATCTCAGTTTTGAGACAATTTTCCCCCTAATTCGATAAAAATTGACCACTGTCTGGTCAATTGAGTGGTGATTTTTACTGATAAATGATACCCTATGCCTTAAGTGATCATCATGTAAGGCATAGGGTATCATAATGACTGAACGTTCCCCAGAACTACTCCTTCGCCTGCTTGATTCCAAAGGCGCCGTTACCTTTGGCGATCTGCAAGAGGCGCTGAACAACGCTTCACGTCCGACAACCTTTCGCTACCTTCGCCAGATACCCTACCTGCGCAGCTACAATCACAACGGACGCTATTACACTCGCCGGGATCCCACACTGTTTGATCGCTTTGGACTCTACTCCCTGAGAGAGATCCATTTTTCCCGCGAAGGATCTTTGGGCAATACCATCAAACGTCTGATCCGTGAGTCGGAGGCGGGCTGGACCCACCGCGAGCTTCAGGAGTTGTTGCATGTTCGAGTGCAGGTATTGCTGTTGGAGGCGGTGCGTCACGAAGAGATACAACGGGAGAAGGTGGACGGTTTTTATCTCTACCTCCATGCCGATTCGACTGTTGGCAAGCCTCAGCTACAACGACGTCTTCAACGCATTGCCGCTCAACAGACCAATGAAGGAGAGGTGATCAAACTGGAAGATGGCGTGATTATTCAGGTTCTGTTGACACTGATCCGTCATCCCGGCGCACAACCTGCGGATGTCGTGCGTTTGCTGCATGGTCATTCCCCACCGGTTCCGATGGTGCTGGTGGCTTCGGTTTTTTCCCGATATGACCTGGAATCAATCGGTAAAAAAGGGGGCGCTACGATATCCTGAAGTTGTTCCATGAGCATGCCCGTCAGGCGGGATGGTCGGCACCGGAGCGAGTTCGGGCGACGGGGGGGGGGGTGATCAATTGCCTTGTATCGACTTTGTCGCTGAGGCACAGCAATGCCCGGTATGCGGTGACACCCTCCACGTACAGAAGAGCAAGCGCCGTCACATCGTGACTCTGAAGATGAGCAGCTTTGAGGCCAGGGAGGTTCGCAAGCAGTGCCGCTCAGACAAATCCCATCCAGTTATGGTGTCCGAACGGCTGTCCCGCTTGGTTCCCTCAGGACAGGGGTACGGCTACGATCTCATCGTCCAGGTCGGTCTGGCACGCTATCTGAGGAATCAACAACGTGAGGAGATCCGCGCCGAGCTGCTTCGGGAACAAGGCATCGTCATCTCGGACGGTACGATCAGCAATTTATGTGATCGTTTTCTGATTGCCCTGGAGGCGCTCCACCGCAAGCGTACACCGGCATTACGCGCCGCTATGGTGGGTGGTTACCCTCTGCATATCGACGCCACCAGCGAGCATGGCAAGGGTGGCCTGTTTATCTGTATTGACGGTTGGCGTGGCTGGGTATTGTGCGCTGCGAAAATTAGTTCTGAGAACGAGCAGGAGTTGCGTCCCCATGTTAGAGAAACGCTCTCGCGATTTGGCGATCCCATCGCCGTAGTGCGAGACTTAAGCACCGCTGAAGCGGGTGCTGTGGTAACGCTGCGTGACAGGGGTATTCTGGATCTGGTTTGTCACTACCACTTCCTCGGTGCCATCGGCAAAAAGTTGTTCGATGACTATTACACGGTATTGCGTAACCTCCTGCGCCAGAGCAAGGTTCGACCTCAGCTACGGGAACTGCTGCGGGAGTTACGCCGCAACCATAGCGTAGAAACTTATGACGGCAAGCTTGGCAAGGGTCGGCTGCGTGAGGATCTGCTCGCCCTGATCGTTTGGATACTGGAAGGAGAAGGTCGTAAGATTCTGCCCTATCCCTTTAGTCTGCCGCACCTGGAATTTTATCAACGCTGCAATGAAGCGATACAGCGAGCCGAGCGTTGGCTGCCATTACCTCGCTCCCAGGTGGAACGGCGCATCCTTAAACAGCTCGCCGGTATCCTGGCTGGCTTCGATGCGTTGCCGCGCTTGACTTGGGCGGTTCCCAAGCTGGAGAAAAATCAACAGGAATTTGGTGAGCTACGTGATATTTTGCAGCTCACCGATGCTGAACTCCCGCGCGGTGATAAGCGCTATCTCCCGACCAAGGAGTGCCCTGAGTTGGAAGCAATACGGCTGCGTGATATTGAGCAGGCCGAAGCCGACTATCGGGAACAGATTGAAAGAGAAGTGACACAGAGCCATGATTCTTCCTCCGCCAAGGCCGTCATCCTCAAGTATCTTGACCGCTATAACAACCACCTGTTCGGCCATCCGGCAAGATACGATGAAGACGGCATGATTATCTCGGTGGTGGAGCGTACCAACAATGTTGCAGAACACTTCTTTGGGGCAGATAAACAGCGCCTGCGCCGTCGCCTGGGACGAGCAAATCTGGGAAGAGACCTTGAAGACCAACCGGCACAAGCCGTATTGACCGCAAATCTGCGTCACTCCGACTATGTGCGCATATTATGTGGATCCCTGGAGCATCTTCCTTCCGCTATTGCTCAGCTGGATCAGCAAGCAGCACACGAAATACCACCTCTGAAGCGGACCAACAGGGATGGCAAGCTGCTGAAGCGGATCGGTGCCTTGCTTGCGAATGAGCGAGCACCGCAAAATAATGGGCGTATTGGCGGGCAATACGCATCAGCCGCGTACTGCGGCAACTGAATCCTGACGCGGTAGTATAATCTATAATCTGAGCCGTTTTCAAAACTCATAGCATGTAATGCTGTATAGAGTACCGCGCACCTTGATGATGCGATTAATTCCCAATTACTCACCTGCTATT
>JBEVXV010000526.1:0-1890 GCA_040505915.1 Sedimenticola sp.
GCTCATCCCGCGCCCGCTCGGTTCGAGCCCGAAGCCGGAAGTCATCACACACTCGCACACGATCAACCAGTAAGGCCCGTTCATCACGCGCCCGCTCGGTTCGAGCCCGAAGCCGGCAGTCATCACACACACGTGCACGCTCACCCAGTGAGGCCCGCTCATCCCGCGCCCGCTCGGTTCAATCCCGCAGCAAGCAGGCCTCTCCCATGTGTTCACTCGGAAAGGCGCCGTCTGGAACTCAGGACTCCGACAACAGGGTGGTAGTACAAAGGACTTGTTTACCCGAGTTACAGGAGCCGGATATTTCTATCGGAGAAGTGGCTTCGCCGGCGAGTTACGATCCGGAAGAGCCGGGCTATGTCCCAACACCAATAGAGGAACTGAAGAGACAGTACCTCCCGGCGCGGATGACCAATCGGGCCCCGGCGGCTGGACATACATACAATTACATGTTGGGCGACACTCGCGTCGCGCTACTCGGGGCGCCGAGTTTGTATAGAGACAGTGCGGCGGCGAAGTTTGTTAGTCGTGTGCGGAGCACAGCCCTCACGTCCGCCAACATACGTGTAAAAATAGACTTTCCGGAGGACTGTGTTGCCCTGAGGAAGCGGGAGAGTGCCGTGTTGCCCGACGGAACGGTGTACACGCTGACGTCGACCTGGATGAGGGACCCAGACCTAACCCAGCGTGTCTCTACAAGTCAGCAGACCTTGTAGTTCGGGGCGAACTCTTTCGAGGCGGGGGGTAGTGTGGCGGACCCCACCGTCTATGTATTATTATTATTATTTTTGTGTGTGGATTCTATTTCATTCCGCCGCAATAATCCAGTTACTGAAATGGTTGTGTCATTTCATATTTTACCCAAATATTACCCCCTTGCTCCATTATGATGCATGTCCTTGCATTGTAATTTGTGTCGCTGTCCCACTCACCACTGGTGCACATGGGTGAATAGGAGAGATACAATATATACGTCTCTAATCAAAGACATAAGATGGCCCGGAATGGGTACCGATGCCCCTATACAGCATCTTCGCATTACCCCACCCACCTGGAAGTGTGCGGTGGCGTACAATGCCTTTTCGTTTGTGATAGATTTACACCAACAGCTACTCATACAGGGGTATAGTAGCCTCCCTAAGAATTCCACTACTAGGTAGGATGGATTCAACAGTGAAGCTTTCTGCGCAGAGTTATACAGAGATAAAATATACGATGTCGGCCTTTGGTGCAAGACGGACATTGTATTTCTCCGCTGAGTGATAGCACGTTCGACTTTCGGACTAAATTCTGATAAACGGACGGAATGTCGGTAACAGTCGTTACACCCGGGTTTTGTAAATATGTTATGAAGTTAAATTATATCATTCTTACCGCTTGACATCGACTTCAGATTACAACTTTGAAGAATATCCATATCAACATTTCTAGAGGAAGTTGGTTTTCATCCTCGTCCACCATCTTGGAAGTATATGACGTCATTTATGCATGACGGGAAATACGTCATTCGGAAGCGCGCGCGATACGAACGCAGACTTGTCAGTCGTGTTCCAACACTCGTCCAGAGCAGACCGTGTCACATATCGCTGACACAATTTCTCAATCTCCACCTTTTACCAAAGTTCTAGCCTACAACTAGCAGTCATTCGTGGTAAGGAATCACACACCCGACTCATTTCCAAACACACATTCTTGATTTGTGGAAAATCAAGACTTTGTGGGCATTTATCTGTGACTACACACACTTCAACCAGGAATCCCCATGTCACTGTTTTGAGGGGCCTATATACAGCGGTTCCACCTTCTCGGTTCCAGAAACTACATCTCCATTCACTCACCGAGGATATTCACCAGTATAGTCACAGGGTATACGAATCAGTTGACTGGAAA
>JBEVXV010000526.1:1990-9033 GCA_040505915.1 Sedimenticola sp.
AGCCTCAACTCAGAGCCTCAACTCAGAGCCTCAACTCAGAGCCTCAACTCAGAGCCTCAATTCATAACCTCACATCCAGAGCCTCAACTCAGAGCCTGAAGTCAGAGTCTTAACTCAGAGCCTCAATTCAAAACCCCACATTCAGAGCCTCACAACTGGGAGCCTAACTCCAGATCCTCACTCTGGAGCCTAACTACATTACCCCAGTTCAACTCCGCATCTAGGATCTCCTCAAGATTCACTGTATTATACGTATCATGCTGTGCGATCTACACTGTGTCTGATATTGTGATCTGCGCCGTACCATTCTGCGATCTACACCGGGTCCGATATTGTGATCTGCACCGTTCTCTGATATTTGAATCTATATCGTATCATCATTTGCCGGCGCTCCTGCAGTCATGCATTTAAACATATGATGTTTACTATTGTTTGACATTGTTCCTAGAGCCACTTACTCTGTGCTATAAGCGTTTGGTCAACCTTCCGGAGACCCCTAGATTCATTTACACTTACAACTGTCATCGTTCTCGGGTCACCGCTTTCGTTATTCGGGTTGAGTTAGCACCACTCAACGGCGACACGTTTTCCCCCCGCGAATATCTAGAAGAATATAGTGTTTCTCGGCCGCTAAAATCTATAAGAAGATCGCGGAACTTCCGGTAACTGTCCAGACCGACGACAAGTCGCGCATACTGTGCGGTACCAGCCTACGTTTAGGAACCTATCGGCACATCAGCGTGGATCGATAGGGGATATTATTATTGGTGACTCGCCCTCCGTGGATTGACCAGACGTACCCGCTGACGCATATCTACACCCGAAGTTGACCAACAGACGGGGTCATTGCTTGCAGGTGTCTCTGGGGGCGGCCACTTGACCGACAATCGTGGTATTACAAGTGACGTCGCGGAACCGGCCATTCGACCAGCATCCGGGGTCATTACAAGTACACGTTCCAGCCGGCCATTGGACCGCCATACGGGGCCACCACAAGTACAAGTCCTGTCAAGCGGATTCTAAATTAATGCTATTTTCTGTCGTTTACATGTACACTGATTACTGAAGATAACCCAATTATATATTGTTAACATCAGTCTGTGTCTGTTGTTTGTCATACAGTACTCGTTTTAGGCGATATTGAGCCTATCTGCGGTCAGGTGTGGTATCTATCTTGGTTGCTGGTGGCAGCGAATCTACACAATAGTATTTTAGTATTTATTTTGCAACCAGGGTAGGTCTTTAAACTCCCTTGACCGCCGACACGCTACATTTGGTGGCAGCGGTGGGATAATTAAACCAGTTACAACTTACAAGAGTATCTATCACAGTATGGCAACTTCGGACAAGAGCGACTCGAGCCTGCTTGACGACGGAACACGACTCCCACCTTCCGGCACATATGATGCAGCTACTCCCAGTGGAGAGGTCCAACTACGACGTAGTGATCCTGCCAAGGGGGATTCATCAAGCCGGGAGGTGGTAAACCTGAGCAAGGAGGAATATATGGACTTAGTAGGCGAAATCCGTGGGCTACGGAATGAGCTTGACGAAACAAAAACACAACTGAATGAGTCAAGAGACCATTCACGTAATGATCATAGCCGACGTTTAATGAACGATGTGCTAGATGCACGTGGGACGCACATGGATGACCAGCGCGATCATGGTGATGCAGCTGGCAATCAGCCACCTTTCGTTACTCCTACAATGCACGTTCGACGAAGCGATAGTGCTCGTGAAAACTTTCGTCACTCTAGTTCTGATACTCATATTAACGGCCGTAACCGAGTATCATTTCCCGACGGACGAAGGATGCACGATGCATTTGACTATAGCCGCGACATACACCGTGTTGAAGGACCGGACATCCCATCCGAGTATATGAACAATGGCGATAATGTTCACTCACATAGGAAGTTTAAGCAACCGGCTACATATGATGGAAGAAATAGCTGGCGTGATTATTTAGTTCATTTTGAAATGGTAGCAGAATTGAACCAGTGGAATGCAACTACAAGAGCTATGGAATTAGCTGTCAGCCTGCGCGGCAGTGCACAAGGTGTACTCAGCGACCTACGAGCAGAGCAACGTCGGGATTACCGATCCCTTGTACTGGCACTCTCTTCCAGGTTTGAGCCAGAAAACCAGACAGAACTTCACCGAGCGCAGTTGAAGAATAAGGTGCGAAACAAAGGTGAAGCATTGACAGAACTAGCTCAAGACATAAAACGACTTACAAGAATGTCATATCCTCAAGCTAGCCCCGACATAAGGGAACAACTAGCTAAAGAAGGGTTTTTGGATGCGTTGTGCGACCCAGATCTAGAGTGGGCCGTTCACCAAGGAAAGCCTAATACAGTAAATGAAGCTGTACGCTTAGCATTGGAGTTTGAAGCTTTTCAAGATGGCCGACGGAAACGAGTCGGTATTAAACTAAACAAGCCAACAGTGAGAGCACAGTGTGAAGTGCCTACACACGATAGTAGCCAAGCTGATGTTTTGAAGGACATATTAAAGCGAATAAGCCAGTTGGAGAATATCAAGACGACCAAGTCTGACGAAAATAGGCATGTTCATGATGGAAGACGAAGATGCACATACTGCAATAGGGATGGGCATACAGTCCAAGATTGTTTTACCAAGGAACGGGATGAAAGGAACCAAGCTCGTCCTAAAGGGAGAGCACCGGATAGGGATGTTAAAATGCCATATAAGAATGGCCCCGCCAACTATAGGAACCAGGGAAACTGCCAGTAGCTGGGGACAAGGGTCACTCCTCGGCTAGAGTGGGCAGGCAGAGACCCAATGAAGAGATGATGGGCAATAACACACCGAGCTGTAATAGTAATGATGGATTATTCGTTTTGATGCAGATAGGCGGAAATGATGTAAATTGCCTAGTTGACACAGGGGCTACGTTATCCATTCTGCATCCAAGCCGATATGAAGCAATACCGTATGAAATCAGGCCAAAGCTTGAATATATAAACAATGACATTCGAATGGCAGATGGCGGACTTGTAAAATTACAAGGAAGAGCAACATTTACCATTGTGATTGATGGGAAGTCATTCGAACAAGAAATGGTGATCGCAGATGTAGAGGTACCCGCGGTGATGGGGTATGATTTCCTTCACCGTTACAACTGTCAGATAGATATAGTGCAACAGCTGTTGACTATAAATGGACTGAGGATACAATGCATGCTAGAAAGTAGTTTGCCTTCAGTATTCCGCATAACAGTCGCACAAAATATTGTGATACCTCGTGCATCGGAGATGATAGTTCCAGCAAAGGTAGCAACCGGTATTGCACATACAACTAGGGGGATTGTTGACCAAATACAGAATCCAGAGCTCAATGGTCTTCTAGTAGCAAAGACAGTGATAGACCCTAGTTGTGGAACAGTACCTATACGAGTGCTAAATCTATCTGGAACAGATCAGAGATTGTATGCAGATACTCAAATAGCCTCATGTCATGCCATTAGAAATATTGAGCCTGCCCAACAAAGCGCAACTCCTTTCAGCGTGGATGAATTACCTGAACCAGTGTATGAATTGTGGGACACCAGTAAGGACGGCCTTACCACAGACGAACAACAAGCGTTGATATTGCTACTTAGGAAACACAAAAATGTGTTTGCCAGATCTAAAGAGGACTTAGGACGTACTACAACAGTTAAACATACGATAAACACCGGTAATGCCTTACCAGTCAAACAGCCACCTAGGAGACTACCCATTGCCAAACGAGAAGAGGTGAAAAGTGAAGTAAAGAAGATGTTGGATCAGAAAATAATAGAGCCCTGTAATGGACCGTGGTCTTCACCAATAGTATTGGTGAAGAAGAAAGACGGTACAACCCGTTTCTGTGTCGACTACAGACGTCTCAACCACCTAACATGCAAGGACAGTTATCCATTGCCAAAGATTGATGAATCATTGGATTCCCTTAGAGGTTCGCGTTGGTTTTCAACACTTGATCTTGCTAGTGGGTATTGGCAAGTGGAAATGGACAGTAAAGACGCCGAAAAGACAGGGTTTTCGACCACGTGTGGCCTGTACCAGTTTACAGTAATGCCATTCGGCCTCTGTAACGCCCCCGCTACCTTCGAGAGAATGATGGAGGTCATACTTTCTGGTCTACATTGGGAGACATGTCTGTTGTACATAGACGACATTATAGTGTTTGCTGACAGTTTTGGCCAACATCTCGAACGGTTGTCTGAAATTCTCAGTCGCATAGAGAGTGCAGGATTAAAATTATCGCCGAAGAAGTGCAGACTGTTTAAGCATGAAGTCGAGTTTCTGGGGCACGTGGTTTCAGAGAATGGCATAGCAACAGACCCCAGGAAGATTGAAGTCGTTAAGAATTGGCCAACACCTAAAACGGTGCATGACGTGCGTAGCTTCCTGGGCCTGTGCTCATACTACCGGCGATTTGTAAAGCACTTTGCAGACATCGCTAGACCACTCCATCAACTAACAGAAAAAGCAACACAATATAAATGGACAGATGCATGTGAGCAAGCGTTTGACACTTTGAAACAGGCTCTCATAACAGCGCCAATTCTATGTTACCCATCAATCAGGACGAACTTCATACTAGATACCGACGCGAGTGGTGTAGGTATCGGAGCAGTTTTGTCTCAGTGTGATGGCGACGATGAGCGGGTGGTTGCCTACTACAGTAGAGCATTGGGAAAGGCAGAACGGAACTACTGCATCACGAGGAAGGAATTACTGGCTGTGGTTGAGTCAGTAAAACATTTTCACCATTATCTGTATGGTGTACCGACAGTAGTGCGCACAGACCACGGAGCACTCACATGGCTCATGAATTTCAAGAACATTGAAGGTCAAATGGCTAGGTGGATGGAGACACTAGGGACATATGATCTTACAATAAAACACAGGCCAGGGAGAAAGCACATGAACGCAGATAGCCTGTCAAGATTACCCTGTGGAGGGTGCGACTACTGTTCCAAACGAGAGATGTACGACATAACTAAGTTAGACGATGATCCCAAGACGGGAAACATCAATGTAGACAACCATGATGACAGCAGTGAAGAAGGCGAGCCGGTACAAAACCCGGTTCGAGCTGTCACCAGATCAGAGACTAGATCTGGATCGACCCATAGAAGTAATTGGATGGATAGCAAAACTCTACATGAAATTGCTATAGCCCAACAAACAGACAACATACTTGCGAATGTACATACCTGGATGACCTTGGGGAAAAGACCAACATGGGAAGAGATAGCCCATCTGGGAGCGGATGTAAAGGTATATTGGGCTAAATGGGACCAGCTATTATTAAAGGACGGCGTAATTTACCGACGTTGGACCCATGCAACAAAATCGGAAGAAGAGATACGGAAGTTGATATTACCAAAGGAGTATCATGCAGAGGTGTTTAAGATGTTGCATGAGGATACAACCTGTGGACACCTGGGTTTTACAAGAACACTGAAACGTTTTCAAGACCGGTTTTATTGGGCGGGGTACACTGATGATATCAGACTTTGGTGTGCCCAGTGTTCTAGATGTCAGGAAGGTGGAAATCAGAGCAGAAAGCCGAAAGCCCCGTTGAAGCAGTCCAAGGTCGGTGCCATTTTAGAGAGGGTAGCAATGGATATCTTGGGACCACTGCCAGTCTCTTCGACTGGAAATAAATATATTTTAGTAATTGTTGACTATTTCAGCCGATGGACCGAGGCGTTTGCGGTGGCAAACATCGAAGCAGAGACAATAACAAAGACATTTGTTGAACAGTTTATTTGCAGATTTGGTGTCCCGCGCCAGGTCCATACAGATCAGGGGCGACAGTTTGAAGCCGCGGTCTTCCAGCAGGTGTGCAAGTACTTGGACATCGATAAGACCCGGACGACACCGTACCACCCACAGAGCAACGGTATGGTGGAACGATTCAACCGCACCCTCCGAGCGATGCTGACGAAGCATGTTTCCAGTGATCAGCGTGACTGGGATGTGAAGCTTCCATTGGTGATGCTGGCATACCGTTCCTCAGACCATGAGAGCACCGGAATGTCACCTGCCTTGATGATGTTCGGCAGGGAGGTCGCACTTCCGGTTGATATCGTCTTTGGGGCCACCCCTGAAACAGAAGACGGACGTGAAAATGCTGCATGCTATGTGGATGATTTGAAGACAAAAATTGGTCACGTACATGAACTGGCCCGCGGTAAAATGGCAAAAGCCAGCGAGAAGCAGAAACGCGGTTACGATCACAGACTCATGTATAACCAATTCGAACGCGGAGATGCGGTACTTATGCGTAGTCGACCGAAAGCAGGAATATCCCCGAAACTTCAGCCATTGTGGGAGGGACCGTATATAGTCGTTGAACGCGTGACCGATTTAGTCTATAAAATTCAACGAAATTCGAAATCGTCGTTTAAAGTGGTGCATCACAATTGCCTTAAAGCCTATTTAGGAGAATTTGAGAAGTGGTTGTAGGAACACTGTTGCCAGTGATGTGTCCTTGTTTGTCTATCAGGTCCTTTTCACTGCTGTATTTTCAGGCCATGGAAACCATTACCGCCCAATGGAGGTGCAACACGTGTGCGGGGCGACCCTACTTTGCCACAGAACCAATCCTCAAGAGGCACCGGGAGACGATTCACGGGCCGAAGAGAACGTGTGATTATTGTCCATATATATACACGAGGGCAGACAACTATCAACGCCATCTGAAGACCCAGCATGTGTTCGCTGCGCCTTCCAGGACTGGGCCTCGCCGCAGCCGATCCCGTAGCCGGTTGTCCACCACCAGGCGGCCAGGAAGCCGGCAGGCATCGCACACCCGCACGCGATCGACCAGTAAGGCACGTTCACCACACGCCCGCTCGGTTCGAGCCCGAAGCCGGAAGTCATCGCACACCCGCACGCGATCGACCAGTAAGGCACGTTCACCACACGCCCGCTCGGTTCGAGCCCGAAGCCGGAAGTCATCGCACACACGATCGACCAGTAAGGCACGTTCACCACACGCCCGCTCGGTTCGAGCCCGAA
>JBEVXV010000527.1:0-4345 GCA_040505915.1 Sedimenticola sp.
CTGGGTCATCTACTACAATGAATAAACTTGTGTCATCTGCAAATAGTCGTATATTTGACTGAGTGCGTTCAGCAATATCATTTATATATATGAGAAAAAGTAGTGGTCCTAGAATAGAGCCTTGTGGTACACCAGCAGTTACAGGTTTCCATTCAGAACTTTGACCGTTAATTACGACTCTTTGGTAGCGATCAGATAAATAATTCTCTAGCCAACTTATGACTGATCCCTCTATGCCAATTTTTCTGAGTTTAAATATCAGACCTTTATGCCAAACTCGATCAAACGCTTTGCTAATATCGAAAAAGACAACCCTAACTTCTTTGCCAGCATCAACAGCCTCACAAAATGTGTGGTAAATAGACAGTAACTGATTTGTTGTTGAATCTCCAGGAATAAAGCCAGACTGGAAAGGGGACAGTAGTTTATTCGTAAAGATATAGTTGAAAATATATTTGTGGACACACCGCTCCATAACCTTCCCTAAACAACTAAGAAGAGAGATTGGACGGTAGTTTCCGGGAGACGAGGGATCGTCCTTCTTATAAATCGGGGTAACATTTGCCTGTTTCCATTGACAAGGAAAAGCTTCATTGCGAAGAGAATAGTTAAAAAGTGTAGTCAAAGGGACGGCGATACTAGCATTTGCTTCTTTAAGAATTCTAGGGTGAATTAGATCCGGTCCAGAGGCTTTACCAGGGTTTAGACCAGCAATCACATCTGATATGTCCGCAGTTGTAATATAAATAGCTGATAGCTGACAATTTTGAGGAGGAGATAGTTGAGGTAATATATACCCTGTGTCATCCAATGTCGAATTAGAAGTAAACCATTCATTTAATAAAGTAGCTTTTTCAGAGTCGGTCTCATATAACTGATCATTGCTCTCAAGGTTTGGTAGAGATCTACGAGTAGAATTCAAGTTTAATAGCTGTTTTGAAATTTTCCAGAATAGCTTGGGATCGGGATGGTTTATATATAATTTACGCTGTAGATTATCGTGATACTCTGTTTTAGCTTTTTTAATCTCGGAGACAACTAGATTTCTCTGTTTTTTTAAGTTTGACCAGGATGTATCCGAGTTTGAACGTTTGGCTTTTCTGTATAATCGCTTCCGTTTCCTAATCAGTTTGCGGATATAACCATTTATCCATGTTTGGTCAGCAGGTCTTATCAGTGCTACTTTGTTCGGAATTGATTCAGATGCGGCGGATTTAATTTTGTCGGAAACATATTCACACATCTCATTTATTGTTAAATTTGTATTGCTAATGTAAGTCCAGTCAGTTTCGGCTAATATAGATCTAAGTTTATTGTAATCGCCATCATCATATTTCCAAATAGTTCGTTTATATTTTTGAATTTTCGTTTTCGCGAAATTGAAAATAGCAAAAACTGGGCAATGATACCTAATACGATCTGGCAAGAAAGGATCACTAACACCACTAAACATTACATTTTCGTGTCTACTAACGAACATTAAATCGATTAGTGAAGAGGAATTTTCAGTAAAATGGGTAGATTCTTTGATAAGTTGATGTAGGCCATATTGCATAGATAAATCATCGATCCTATTTTTATCGGTACTATGAAAATAGTTTAAATTGAAATCTCCAGTTATAATAATATTATTTACATGTGTGCTTTTTGCCAAGTCTATACTTTCGTATATACGTTGTAAGTATTCGCGGTCCGAGTTCGGTGGGCGGTAGAAACCCCCAATTAATATAGATTTAGCCTTTATTCTTACTTCGACCCATATTGCTTCAATGTTTGCTACTTCCAGATCATATCTTCTTTTTGACGTAAGTGAGTCTCGAACGTAAATAGCTACCCCACCTCCTATTCGATCTTGTCTATCTAGACGATGTGGTTTTGAAAAATTTGGTATCGTAATTAAGCTATCTTGAATCTTGTGGTTTAACCATGTTTCGGTAAGAACAGCTACGTCGTAAAATTGTATTTCCTCTTCGAGAATTTCCAGTTTGGGGACCAAACTCTGTATGTTTATATGGAATACACTGAACATATCGCTAAGGTATTCAAATGAGCAAGAAGATATGTCAGTTTCGTTTGAAGAAGACGTCGAGACGGGGCCAGGGTTTGGGTGAATATCCCCTGCCTGAGCAATAAGCACAGCAACCCACGAGACAAACAAAGCTATTAGAATCATACACGAGGCAGTAAGCTGAAAAGGAATTATCTTAGTAAAATACATCTGAACTCTTACAGATGAGCTATGCATTTTTCCAACTGTTTTAAAATAACTTGACCTGCAACGTATGTGTGTCAAAAAGCTGTAAAAATCTAGTTCAGAGTCTGGCGATCCATTACAATGACGAACAAACATACACATGAGCATAAAGAACAGCAGTACGGTTGGATACGATATCGAAAACCTCATTCGTTGGAATCCCATCGCTCGTCCGCCCGCGCCTCCCACATTTCCTGCATTATATTTTATGGGCATCAAGTCACACTTGTCAGTAATACTAGGAATATGAGGGGCCCGGGCAAACCGCACAACACATAACAACAGCAATCCAAGGTAACACAGTTGGAATATGTTGGTAAAAGTAGCATGCATTCATTTATCGAATAGTTAGTTAGGCTAGTAAGGAGAGGTAAGTATAAGAAGAATATAGAGTAAGAGTTGGTAACAATGTGTGTGCATATCATGTTTGTCATAAACACGATAGGCACGCAACAAGGCAGGAAACTGATTCATTATCTACACAATATCTACATAATAATTCACCGTCTGATGCCTGAGTGTACATATACATTTAAAATGTGTACTTGAGTACTTGTGTTAGATACAGTAATAGCACGCTGTTAGACGTCATGAGTTACGTCAAAAGGTTGGTGAGAATTTCAGAGCAAATGCGTAATTAAATTCCTCATTTGCTCTGAAAACCCCGATAACACCAGATAAGACCATGAATAAGGATCATATACGGCGAACATCTTACATGTACATGTATAAAGTTTCGCTATGTCTCATAATTGGAAGTTACACGTATCTTTGATGACATATTTTCAGGTACCGTAATGTAGAAAATAACATCAGGGTGGAAAATAAGACTAGAGAGCATGATTGTACAAATACACACTATGCGTCAGTGGAATCCGTTTAACATATCATTACTTAATTACGTGTATACATATATATTTAGACTGACGAAAAATAAAAGCAACTTCAGTATAATGTCATTTTCATGAAATATCATTGGTATGAAGGTATATAGAAAGTTATTTGAAGGCGACGTCAAATCGTGCGTATGACATATCTATAGACGTACGAGTGTATAGAGTACATACAGGCCTAAAAAGCATATAACTCTACATTCATACATTAACGTGAGATAACAGTACGTATTCATGTGTAACTATATCCCGTACTCGCAACACGTACGTGGATGCATTTGAGAAATAAAATAAAATAATAAAAGTACACCAAATCGCAAAGTTTCGAAGCAAAAGCGGAATTCCGCTCCAAAGAGTTTGCCAACTTTCGGTATCAGATTTCAAAATTGTAAGTAGAAGATGGCATGAATCCACGCTTACTAGTATTAATTACAAACGCACGTGGTACACTTATGTCGATATGTATCGTCAAGTTACAAAATGTGACACAAAACTGGTATATACGCACGAGGCAGTTAAAGTATTCAGAAAAATTTAAGCTATATGTATTTCATATTTTTGTAAGAAGATCATGGATAATATATATGTGCGATAGTTTCTGGAAACAAAACCCCACATTTACACTGAAGTACAAATGTGGCATCAAGTTTACCGTGTGGAGTGAATTTGTGAGATAAATAAACATACCAGGATGTACTTACACGTTTCTCACGTGTATGCAGACATAATATCAGTGATAATCTGTGAGACATTTATTTCGTACAACTATCTAAAAGTATCACCCAAATTTCGGTATGGTTGCGAAGGCTTGCAAGCAGAGAAAGCCTTCTACTTCAATGAGATGTACTTAACCCTTTCAACCTTTGAGACCTCCGTAGAGGGCCGGGTTTGCAAACAGCGCAGATCCAGACGAGCCGGCTCACAATAGCCGTCTCATCAGGATCCGCACTGTTTGCCAGCATTTCATACAGGCAATAAAAAAGCACCCATCGTTTGAAGAATTGCCTGGTCTGAAATCAACTTTCTGGCAAGCGGACTGGTCTGAATGTCAGAACTGGAAACTCATGTCAGATATATAAGGGTGAAAGAGCTAAATAGAATGTCACTAACACAAAGATAAGTAGCAAGCAGATGATTGTAACACTATATGTGGAAATATTTCACATCACAGAACCTCAACAGATGAACACATGCAATT